>DAIDKD010000212.1 GCA_027451065.1 Bacillaceae bacterium
TGACAGCGTGAGGGGAAGACTAACCTTTACTGAAGATGAACAGCCGCTTGTCGCTCATATTTGGGGTGACGAACCCAAGTATTTCCGTGAAATGAGTATCGGCATGGCTGAAGCAGGATTTGCCGGGATCGATATCAATATGGGCTGTCCTGTTCCAAACGTAGCCGGAAAAGGCAAAGGCAGCGGACTGATTCAGCGTCCCGAAGTGGCCGCAGAACTGATCGAAGCGGCGAAAGCAGGTGGGCTGCCTGTCAGTGTGAAAACACGTTTAGGCTACAGCAGACTCGATGAATGGCGCGAATGGATCGCTCATCTGCTGAGACAGGATATCGTGAATCTGTCGATCCACCTGCGCACAAAAAAAGAGATGAGTAAGTACGATGCGCATTGGGAACTGATTCCTGAAATCAAAAAAATGCGTGACGAAATCGCATCGGATACTCTGCTGACGATTAACGGAGATATCATGGACCGCAAGATGGGCCTAAAGCTGATTGAAGAAACAGGCGTTGACGGGATCATGATTGGGCGAGGCGTGTTCAAGAATCCGTTCGCTTTTGAAAAAGAAGCCATAGAACACAGCAGTGAAGAAATGCTGGATCTGCTCAGATTGCATCTCGATTTATTTGACACGTACGGTGTGGAAGCAGGACGAGCGTTCAAACCGCTCCGTCGATTCTTCAAGATTTATGTCCGAGGGATGCGAGGAGCCAGTGAACTGAGACAGAAGTTGATGGAAACAGTCACAACAGATGAAGTAAGAGTGCTGCTAGATGAATTTGAAGAAAAACTCAAGCACTTTGAAGCTGAAGAAAGTGACCAGCCCGTAGAAAACCATGCATAACAGAGAGACTTTGCTGAAACGGCAAAGTCTTTTTTATCGTATAGGAAAGTATAAGATTTTAATGTGGATAAGAGTTGACGTGACAAGGATAGTTTGGGTACAGTGAAACTATATTAAACGGTAAAGGTTTGATTATATGAAAGATAAACTTCGTATTCATATGGATCAACTAAAAGCAATCTTCCTTGATAATCACAATTGGGAAAGATTCAAAAAGAAACATAAGAAAAAGATTCGGCCAATCGTTATTAGAGAGGTAGAAAAGTTTTTGCACTGTGGCGATTTATCGAATGGTTTTCGCGTGTTTAAATGCGAAGCTTGTCCTAACGTGCAGAGATTCCCTATTCGATGCAAGGGAAAGTTTTGTCCAACCTGTGCGGTTGGTGAAGCACAAAAGTGGGCAGAGGTTCAAGCAAACGATATGTATCACACCATGCATAGACATGTCATCCTAACAATAGATGAAGGGTTGCGTCCGATTTTCGCGCATCATCAGTAACGAGAAACTTTGTTAAAGGGATTGATGGATGAAGCCGCTAAGGTTGTCACAAACTGTTTTCGTAAACAAGAAGCTGGGGCTATCGTCGCTTTGCATACCTTCGGATCAAAGTTAGAATTCAATCCGCATGTCCATCTTTTAGTAACGATGGGTGGCATTACAAAAGATGGGAAATGGGAAGAGTATAATTTTTTACCCTTTGTAAAATTACGCAAGGTTTGGCAGACAGTGGTTTTAAAATTGATTCGACGCACATTGTCGCAACGAGCGAAAGCGAAAGTGCAACCCTTGCTTCAAGCTGCCTTCAAAAATAATCCGGACGGATTCTACATCCATGCGCCAAATCAAAGTCGAACAGATGTAAAAGCTACTCTAAGCTACATTGGTCGGTATATGAAGCGAGGACCAATCGCCTTACATCGCATAAAAATGTATGATGGAGAGCTTGTGGCCTTTGCTTATCAAGATAAGCGTGATGGCGAGTGGAAGATAGAAGAACTTTCTGTAGAGGATTTTATTGGACGATTGATTCGTCATATTCCCGATGACCAATTTAAAATGATTCGTCACTATGGCATCTATTCTCGTCGAACAAAGAAGGTCATGAAAAAAGTCGTTGAACATTTCCAAAAAGAGATAAAACGATTATTGATAAATGCACAAAAGATAATAAAAGGAAAAAAGTGGCGAGAGCAAATAAAAGAAACCTTTGATAGGGATCCATTGGAATGTTCGGAATGTGGGAACTACTTAGAGTTCAGAGGGATAGCTGTGCGCAAAAACGGAAGTTTAGAAGTGGCATATGCGAACGATAAAGAAGCACACCAATATATACGACGGGAGATTGATAAAATTGAATCAAAGGCGTATAAATTTAAGAAAAAAGAAGCAACGAGAGAAGCTATTAAGGAATATGGGTTCAGTTGGAACGAATTCGCAAAAACAATCGAAATAAATTAAAATAGAGTCAATTTCCTATAAATATAAAATGACAGAAAAAATACCAAGAAGCGTGTTTATTAATTAGATTTTATGATCCGCCATGGTTCAGTTATGGACAGTGTGATGGTTCAATGGAACTTTTGTATTGTGAGGGCTTACAAGGAACCAAATATGACAATAGGAATCTCAAAAGAAAAAGCTAAACAGGAACTGAAAAGCTCGGACTTTACCCGAGCTTTTCCTATAATAATATATTTATAGCATTTGTTCTTCTACATATGATGCATACACTGAGTGTTTGATAAGTAATTCTTTATGAGTTCCTTCACCAGTAATTACACCTTTTTCTAGAAAATATATTTTATCAGCATCTATTATTGTGGATAATCGATGAGCTATAGCTATAGTAGTTTTATTCTTAGTAATATTACGGAGCGCGGTGATAATACTTTCTTCAGAGTTACTATCTAAATTTGAGGTTGCTTCATCTAATATTAATAATTTAGGGTTTCTCAGAAAGGCACGTGCTATTTGTAACCTTTGTCGTTGACCTCCAGATAACCTCATTCCACGTTCTCCAACTACCGTTTGTAAACCACTCTCGAAATTATCTATTTCTTCTTTTAAGGAAGCTGCTATAAGTGCATTATCTATATCATTTTCCGAAGGAATTGAATGAAGTCCAAAAATTAAATTATCATATATAGTCCCTGACAGAAGAGAAATATCCTGAGATACAAGAGCTGTTTGTTGTCTCCAGTTGTTCAATGCAATATCATTTATATTATCTTGTTCAATCGAGATTTTACCCTCAGAAACTTCATATAAACGTTCTAGTAAATTAACTATTGTAGTTTTCCCAGAACCTGAAGGGCCAACAATCGCTATTTTGTGGTTTGCAGGAATATCTATAGACACTTCCTTTAGCACTTTTTTATCTCCATAAGAAAACGAAACATTTTTTATGGATAATGATTTATTGCTTATATCTGTTATTTTGCCATCCTTTTTTTCTGGTTCTAACTCAGCTAATGCATTTAGTTCCATTGTTGCTCCTTTAACTTTAGACAACTGAGTAAAAAACTGTCCTAATTGACTTAAAGGTGTTAGAAGTTGAAAAAGATATACTAAGAAAGTAACTAAAGTACCAACAGTAAGAGTACCTGTCGTGACACGCTGACCTCCATAACCGAATATAATAGTAACTATTGAAAATAATGTTAAAAAAACAAGTGGTTTAGCTATAGAATCTATTAGACCGCTCTTAATAGACACAACATAAACATCTTTAAATAATTTCTCTGCATTTGTTAGTCTGTCTTTTTCTGCCGTGCTAGTTTTAATTAATCTAATTTGTTGGATAGATTCAGTGATAAAACCAGTTAACTCACTTAAGTAATCTTGAACTTTTTTTCCGTATTTACCACTAAAATTGGATAAAGGACTGATTATAAGAATCATCAAAGGTAATAAAAGAAACATTACCAAACTTAATCTCCAATCTAGTAAAAATAGCATTATTACTGCTCCTACGATGATAACTAATCCGCTAGTGAAATCTACCAAGCTGTTAGTAATGAAATTTCTAATTATTGAAGTATCGTTGACTATTCTACTAGCCAATTCTCCACTTTTTTTATCGTCATAATAGTTTACTTTAGAGTTGATAATTGATCTAAAGATAAACGTTCTATACGCTTTCACTTGATTTTCACCATATTTTATTAGTAAATAGGTAGCTATGCCAGACAGCATAGCTTGAATAATAAATAGTCCTGCAATAAAAAAAGTTGTACGATTAAATAATCCGTCATTAGGTATATCTATAAATTGGCGAATTTGAAGAGGTATTAACAACGCAATTAGACCACTCATAATACTTATAATTATACCCAAGATGAAAATTAGCACGTCATACTTTTTATCTGAAAAAATGAATTTATTCATTCGAGCTCCTCTTTTCCTATTATTCCTTTTTCTTGTGTTTTAATTATCAAATACACAGTAGACAATGTATTAATTCTTTTCCATTTGATAGTCAATGAATCTTCTGTAATTGAACTTTTTAGAGGGTTTATAACTCCTATACTACCGTCATTATCCTGATTAAGAGCTAGAAAGCTAAGGTAGTTTTTAATATGTATATGCCCTTGTGTGAAATTCAACAGTTCTAAAGCTACTAAATTGGCCAAATCAATTCTATATTGTTGAACTAAGTATAATAATAAACCGGATAACATATTCATTGATAGATCTTCCCTTATTGAATTTACATAAGCTAATGTGTAGTATGTCTTTTGCTCTATGGATTTTCTTTGGTCATTCATCACTGATAACGGAGATTCTGAGTATCTTTTTATACGAGGAACAATTTTTTCATTACCTGATTTAGATAGGAAATACAAATTTTGTTCTTGAATTAAGTAATTAAAATCAAATATGTTTTTTATTTTTTTTGAATTCTCAAAATTATTTAAATTGTTACTGTTAGTTGCTGCTTGAATACATAGAAAATATTCTTTAGAAATATCCATGGGCGTTATATTAACTAGATCATTTATTTCTCTAATTTTTTCTCGTGAAAAATTTGTCGTGTCGAAAGAATAATTTAACCACTTGAAACTTTGAATTAATAAAGTATTGTACATAATTAACTCCCCTTATTTATATAAATCAAATACAATCCGATTGATTCGCTTAAAGACAAAGACTCGATACTGAATAAAAGTTCTATAGGAAATTCTATTTGCAAAAGTTGAGCTAATATTAGTTCGGTAACTCTTCTAGTATCACCACTAAATAAAGAATAAAAAAATAATTGATTAATCAAATCTTCCTTTAATTCTTTCTCATCAAATATTTGAACCAAATCAAATATTTGATTAATATTTTTTTGTTCTAAAAGATACACATTATCTACTTGAATGTTAAATTCTTTTTTTACGTCTAATACCAGTTCTTTTTTATTTGTAAATAAATCATATCCGGAGACTTCAAATATATCGATTAACAGCTCTTCTTTACTAATTTCGTTTTGCTCAATGTTTATGTTAATTTCCAATAATCGTAATGATTGTTCAAAAGAATTGATCAGTTCTTCATTTTCAGTGTACCGTTTTAAGAATAAATGCCATCGTTTGAAATCAATATAGTGATGAGGATTGGTAGCGATTAGTGCTTCAATAGAATAGCTCATATCAATGAACGAAGTTATTGAATCTTTTATAAGCAATTGTACATTATTTATCATTCTTGTCTGATTTGTTTTCTGGAATTCAAAAAAATACTTGCAACATAAAGAAATTTCTTGAATTAAATGTTTATTTAGCTTAGCTTGATGTAACTTATTAAAAGCTTGCTTTATTAATTTTTCTTCTGTATTCATAACTAC
>DAIDKD010000213.1 GCA_027451065.1 Bacillaceae bacterium
GGCAAGCTATGTGAAAAAGGTCGCTTTTTCACATAATCTACTTTCAAACTTAACTTCTTGCTCTAGGAATAATTTTTATTGGTGTCCCGACAAAGCCGAACGCATCCCGGATTCTGTTCTCTAAGAAACGAGAATAAGAGAAATGCATCAATTCCTCGTCGTTCACGAACACTACAAATGCAGGTGGCTTTACCGCAACTTGAGTCGCATAATAAACCCTTAAACGTTGACCGTTATGTGTTGGTGTTGGATTCATTGCAATTGCGTCTGTAATCACATCATTTAACACATTTGTCGGTACACGTAAACTATGGCTGTCGCATGCTTCATTAATCATCGGCAACAACGTATGCGTTCGTTGTTTTGTTTTTGCTGATAAAAATACAATTGGAGCGTAATCTAAAAATTGGAAGTGGTCACGAATTTTCTCTTCAAACTTCTTCATGGTTTTGTCATCTTTTTCTACAGCATCCCATTTATTGACAACAATCACAATTGCTCGTCCAGCCTCATGAGCATAGCCGGCAATTCTTTTGTCTTGCTCGATAATGCCCTCTTCCCCATCTAAAACTACCAGAACAACATCTGAGCGTTCAATGGCACGCAGAGCACGTAATACACTATATTTTTCTGTGCTCTCATATACTTTTCCTCTTTTACGCATACCGGCAGTGTCAATAATGACATATTCTTGTCCATCTTTCACATACGGCGTATCAACAGCATCTCTTGTTGTTCCCGCTACATTGCTGACAATTACCCGTTCTTCGCCTAATAAAGCGTTGACTAATGATGATTTCCCAACATTTGGTCTTCCAATCAAAGAGAATTTAATAACATCCTCATCATAACTTTCTTCATCACGCTTAGAAACATGGCTCATCGCCTCGTCTAATAAATCTCCTAACCCAAGTCCATGTGAACCTGAAATTGGAAAAGGTTCTCCAAATCCAAGTGCATAGAAATCATAGATTTGCTCCTGCATTTCCGGATTATCAATTTTATTCACCGCTAATACAACTGGTTTCTTGGCTTTATACAATATTTTTGCAACTTCTTCATCAGCTGATGTTACACCTTCACGTCCATTTGTCATAAAAATAATAACATCTGCCTCATCAATAGCTATTTCCGCTTGCTGACGAATTTGCTCTAGAAACGGCTCGTCCCCAATGTCAATTCCACCTGTATCAATAATGTTGAAATCATGATTCAGCCATTCAGCCGAGCTATAAATTCTATCTCTCGTTACTCCCGGAATATCCTCAACAATTGAGATTCTTTCACCGACAATTCTATTAAAAATAGTAGACTTCCCTACATTCGGTCGACCAACAATAGCTATTACTGGTTTCGCCATTCTCATCACCCTCTCCGAGACAATTCTTATTTATTCTAGCTTTCCTTTGATTGTCCGTTCTTGATTATATTACATTTGGCATCTTACATAACTAATTAATTTTATCAAAATTTCTTGGAAGATTCTACATAATATTTAAAATTAGTGCTTTACAAGGATAATTATTTCCTCATTTACTTCATGGGCGATGGCGTCTAGTATGTACTCTAGATTACTGGCAACACTGTTTTTCTCCTCATTATTTTTACAAGAAAAAATCGGCGCACCACCTCCGACTTTTTCTTGGTTCGTAGTGACAATTGCTAATATCACTCGTTCTAACTCACCCATGTTTGATACCTTCCTTTCTTAATCGCTTTTTCGGAAGACGAATAGCATTGTCTAACACCGGTGCATTTTCAATAATACGCTTTGCCGCCTCTACATCATAATCTGCTGGAAGAATAAATAAAGCCAATCTCCCATCGTCATTGTCTCTTTTCGCTAATGGTACTAAGGCAGGATTTCCAGTATCTCGATACACACCTAAAGCAACTGAACAGTCGTGTAGAATCGCTTGTCTTTGTCCAATATTCCCTAAAGTCACTCGAGCATTCCCATCATTAGGAGTCAAAATAAATCCCATTCCATGCTTTAATATTAACTCCCTGCGATCAGGAAGACCAATATTCATGATATAAATATCATCAGCGAATAAGCCTGGCCCATCAAATCTAAGGTGGGCTTGCTTCACTGTAGCAATCTGTTTTATTTCTTTTCCACTCATTAGTTTTCTAGAAAATAGCAGACATATTCCGCCAATGATGATTGCTGCTACACCGCCAGCCCATTCCCCATAAAAACTTTCACCAATAACATAGCCCCAACAAGTAAAAAATGCGGTAAAAATAACTAAATAATTTCTACTTTCATATACAAGGGCAATTCCTTCAATATATGTACTGCCCCTTGAAACTAACTCATATTGGTCCAGTTGAGTTAGTGTAGTCCGTTCCATATTGCGAACATCTCGAAATTGGGATGCAGCTACTGTCAAAAAGGTTACTGCTGTGAAGTCTTTATCTAGTATAGATGGAACTGCTACCGCACCTAAGGCTGCTGCGATAAATCCCAAGGCAATGTGAATAATTTTCCCATGCAAATAGGATGGATACTGACGGTAATCTGTCTGTAGCATAGATATCCTCGTAATAATACCTGCAATAACACCTGCTAAAATTGGATAGGCGTAATTCACAAACCTTTCACTCCTTTCACTTGCTTTTGTTTCCCTATATTAGCGTACACCAGTAATTTCTTTCCTCCTTGTACACCTGCAAATGCAACTAGAGTGACAGAAACTACCGCTAAATAGTCTAGATTAGCAATGTCATGATGAAATCCAAATTGATACATAGAAATCCCTAGAATGCACTCTCCTTGAAAGGTTCCCACTAGGAATATCCCTACACCTCTTTTCATATTGAAGACAAGGGTAGAACAACTGAGGACGATTAGAGTGCTTAATAAATATGTTCGAGGTATTACTATCCAAAAGGGGTCGTACAACTCAACGAAATGAAAGATGCAATATATCATGCCGACAATAGTGCTGTACATCATAGAAATAATTTTTGACGATTCAGAAATGGAAATAATATACATCCCAACTATCCAAAGCAAAATCCCATTTATATAAATGGACAAATGAAGAATAGATAGGTATGTATTTGAAAAAATAATCAATAGCAAAATAATTGCTGACAAAAACAGCCTAGTACGGTCTTTTTTCATGATAAAAGTTGTATAAATCCACCCTAGCCACGCAAAGTAATAAAAAATCATGACGCTATATCCCTCCCTATCCTTACCAGTATTGGTGGATTTTATGTACGCTAATCAGGGTATCTGAAAAAGAGGAAAAACATTCTTTTTCAGATACCCTGATTAGTGGTACATCGGAATTCTGTTCGCTACCCATTTATGTGAAGAAATTATCGTTAGGATAGCACTAAAAAATAGGGAGAAACTATGGAGAAAGGAGGGACTTCCATGGGTAAAGATAGACAAGAAAGAAAATTAAAACAATCAAGACGTGTAGAATCTGATCGGGATCGTGGGCTTCATGAGAAAGGAGCAACCACACTAGATACTCCTAAAGAAGCACGAGAAATAAACCAGCATAATTAAAACAACCCCTCCAGCAAATGCTGGAGGGGTTGTTTTAATTATTTACGTAAATTCTTTAATTTGTCACCAAGCAATTCACCTAAATTAAAACCTGAGTTCTCTTCTTTTGGCTGATATTTATTAATTTCTTCTTGCTTTACTTCCACTTCTTCTTCTTGCGTTGCTTTGATACTTAAAGAAATTCTTCTTTCTTCTTTATTGATTTCTAATACCTTCACTTTTACTTCTTGACCTACAGATAATACTTCGTTAGGGTTTTTCACATGTTTATGAGCAATTTGCGATACATGTACAAGTCCCTCAATATGAGGCGCTATCTCCACAAATGCACCGAAAGCTACAAGACGCTTTACTGTTCCTGTTAATTCATCACCAACATGAATTGTTTCATCCACTGTTTCCCATGGACTTGGTTGTGCATCTTTCATTGATAGCGAGATACGGTTTGTCTCTGGGTTTACAGATAGGATTTTCACTTTTACCGTTTGACCTTCTTCTACAACGTCTGCTGGATTTTCAACTCTGTCGTGTGCCAATTGGGAAATATGAACCAATCCGTCCACACCACCGATGTCAACAAACACACCGAAGTCTGCTAAACGCTGAACAGTTCCCTCAACAATTGCACCTTCTTGAAGAGAACTTACAGTATCAGCTTTTTGTTTTGCCAACTCCATTTCGATAACAGCACGATGAGATAAAATCAAACGATTATTTTCTGCATCCAACTCAACAATTTTAACAGCTAACTCTTTCCCAACATAATCTTGGAAATCATCTACAAAATGCTTTTCTACTAATGATGCTGGAATAAATCCTCTTACTCCTAAGTCAACCACTAGTCCGCCATTTACACTATCTCTTACAAGTACATCAAAAACTTCGCCACTTTCAAATTTAGCAACTAATTCTTTCCAAGCCGCTTCTGCATCAACTGCTTTTTTCGAAAGTACTAAATCACCATCTTCATGTTTGATAACTTTCAGTGTCAGTACTTCTCCCTCTTTGACAATATCTTCTGCTTTTTCTACATGTAAACTAGATAGCTCACTGATCGGAATAATTCCTTTCAAGCCTTCTACATAGACAGTAACCATTTTCTCGCTTACTTTTGTCACTTCACCACTTACAGTGTCGCCTACTTTCAATTCAGCTACCACGTTTTCTTGATTTTCAATTTCTTGAGTCAGATTTTCTTGATTCATATTTTCTGTCATAACACCTTAACCTCCAATTAATCCAATTTAGTTATGTATTTAATCTATGGATGATATCCATATTGTTGAAAACAATCATTGATAATATTCTAACATTATTTAAACACGGATAACAACAAAAGAACTTATAAATGTGTTTGGACAATCTCTAACATCTTTTCTACTACTTCATCTTTAGTCAATGATGTTGTGTCTAGTTCGATGGCGTCTCCCGCCTTTACTAATGGAGCTATTTCCCGTTCGGAGTCCATTTTATCTCGTAATGCAATTTCTTCTTTTAGTTTTTCTAAATCTGATGAAAAACCTTTTTCTAGGTTTTCTTTATGTCTTCTTATAGCTCTTTCTTCCACCGAAGCAAGCATAAATATTTTCACTTCTGCATTTGGCAACACATGGGTACCAATATCTCTTCCGTCCATTACAACTCCACCCCGGGACGCAAGCTCACGTTGGCGGCGAACCATATCTTCACGAATACCTTTATGTTGCGCAACTTGGGAAACATGACTAGTTACTTCTGGAGTACGAATTGCCTCAGAAACATCTTGTCCGTCTACAATTACCCGCTGTCCTTCTTCTGTGTACACTAATTCCAAATGAGTATGGCTCAGTAAATCCAGTAATGCTTCTTCATTTGTCACATCAATATTTTTTTGAAGTGCCTGATAAGTAATTGAACGGTACATAGCACCTGTATCAATATAAACGTATGATAATTTCTCGGCCACAATTTTTGCAACGGTGCTCTTTCCTGCTGCTGCCGGTCCATCAATTGCAATTGAAATTTTCTTCATCATTTTTAATCTCCTACATTCATTTTCCGATAACTCTTCTATTGTACCATATTATTGTAAAACTGAATGCTAAATTATACTATTTTTCATCATTCTCTATAGATTTATCAATAATTTGCGCTTTTTTTTTC
>DAIDKD010000214.1 GCA_027451065.1 Bacillaceae bacterium
CTCATCATCTAAAAAAATGGCTGTTTTGAGAGATCAACAGTACACTAGTTTTTTATCCATTTTTGACTTTTATTTACTAATTATACAGGCAACCATTTATTTCATTAAAATACTTTATGATAAAATAAAGAGAAATACTTGAAAAAGGAAGTATCGACTATGGAAGAAAAAATATTAATCATTGAAGATGATATTGATTTGCATTTTATTTTATGTAAAATGTTGCGAAAACACAATTACATTATTCAAAGTGCCTACTCCGGAAGAGAGGCAGAACAATTGATTCAGCAGAATCACTATGACTTAATTCTTTTAGATTTAATGTTGCCAGAAGTGACAGGCGAAGAATTAATTAAGATTATTCGCAAAGAACACACAGTACCTATTATGATTATTTCTGCAAAGACTCATATTGAAGATCGGGTTTCAGCTTTGGAAAATGGTGCAGATGACTATTTAATGAAGCCGTTTGAACAACAAGAGGTATTAGCGCGAGTAGGAGCATTAATAAGAAGATATAAACAATTTTCGCACCAACAAGAAGAAAATATTTTAACTTTTCATCAGATGAAACTAGATATAGTGGCTCATGAATGTTCTGTTAATGGACAGAAGCTATCACTGACCAGCAAAGAATTTGAGTTGCTTCGTTTATTTTTACAAAATCCACAGAAAGTATTTACCAAAGAACAGTTGTATCAAAAAATATGGGGAAATGACTATATTATAGAAGATAACTCCATTAATGTTCATATCAGTAATTTACGAAAAAAGATAAAGGAATTTGATATGGAGAAAGAGTACATAGAAACTGTTTGGGGAATTGGCTTCAAATTAAAAAGCACATAAGATGAGGATACGCATCTCACTCTCTTTATACTTTCTTTATATTTTCCAAAAGACTTCTTTATGGGTAAAGAATTATGATGAATCTATCAAAATAAAGAAAGTGAGGGAGAAACATGAAAAACACTGTATTAGAAACAAAACAGCTGAGCAAACAATACGGTAGCGTTACAGCATTATCACCTACAAATTTATCTTTAGAAAAGGGATGTATCTATGGATTAATTGGAAAAAATGGGGCTGGTAAAAGCACCTTACTAAAACTCATTACCGGGCAAACTCCACCTACATCTGGAGAAGTTATTCTTTTTCATAAAAAAGGAAAGGAGTTAGAAAAAGCCCGCAAGCGTACGGGTGCCATTGTAGAACACCCTGCCTTTTATCCTCAGTTAAGCGGCAGAAAAAACTTGGAATATTATCGCATTCAAAAAGGAATCACAGAAAAATCTAGTGTGGAACGAGTATTGAAGGAGCTAGACTTACTTGAAATTGCTGATAAGAAGTTTCAAGATTATTCCATGGGCAACAAGCAACGCCTAGGTATTGCATTAGCTTTGTTGGGAAATCCAGATTTATTAATTTTAGATGAGCCTATTAATGGCTTTGATCCAATGGGCATTATTGAGATTCGCAAGCTTTTATTAGAGCTGAACCAAAAGAAACATATTACGATTCTTGTTTCCAGTCATATCCTGTCAGAGTTAGAAACAATGATTACGAGGGTTGGCTTTATTGATAAAGGATCTCTCATTGAAGAATTAGAGATGACAGAGCTCCAGGAAAAGTGTCAAAAATATATTGAAATAACTGTCGATAACTCGGAAAAAGCAGTAGCCATTCTGGAAGAAAAGCTAGCGCTAAAGCATTATGAAGTGTTGCCAGATCATATGATTCATGTGTACGAAGACAAGAAAATGATTCCGCAAATTTCAAAGACATTAAATCAACATGAAATTGCTATTCATTCTTTAATAGAAAGAGGAATGACATTGGAAGACTATTTTATTCAATTGATTGGAGGAAATGGTCATGCTTAATTATGTGAAAAGTGAAATATACCGTGTACTGCGAACGAAATCCATATATACTATCTCATTCCTATGCTTACTATTTCTATTAGCCAACTTGACTTTAACTTGGTTTCTTGGCTTAGGAGATGAAAATTTTCGATACAATAACACAGAGTTTATTTTTGGCTTTGCACAGAATTCCATAAGCATGTTGTTATTAATAGTACCTTTTCTTGTAAATAGCTTGTTTGCCGACGAGTATCAAAATGGTACATTTAAAAATAGTGTTGCTTATGGAGTCAATAGAACAGTGTTATACTTTGGTAAGCTAATTCTATCAACTATCGTCTCTATCACTATTTGTATGATTATTTTATTTATCTTTGTAGCAAGTGCAGAAATTCTATTACAAAATAGCGGAGCAGTTTACCGTAACGATTTATTAGGAGATATTTGGCACTCTGTCCCCTTATTTTTAGCGGCATTGACATTATCACATATGCTAAGCTTCACCACAAAAAAAGCTAGCACACATATTTTTATCTATTTTTCCATTGTGTCTTTGCTACCTAATATATTAGGGATGTTCTATCAAGTTGTAGCAATTCCAGAAGCGATATTTAAATTATTTCCAAGTCATCTGATTCAGATGAGATATTGGCAAACAACAACGGAATGGTTATATTGCTGGGGAATCTTTGTTTTATATTTTATTGTCACATCAGTAATAGGATTAAGAATCTTTTCCAAATGTGATGTGTAACTTTCATGAAAGGTTGTGAGGTATGGAAATATTGACGGGAATATTTATTTTGCTAGTAATCATACTGTTTGTACGACATTATTTGCTGGTGAAAGATATAAAAGATATTCGAAAGCAATTAGAAGTTATCCAGGAAGCAGAAGAAACAAATCAAATTGTTACAAATCCTCACAACTTTTTTGAATTAAATAGATTGATTCAAGTAATCAATCTGGATATTGTCAGAAACCAAGCTAATCTAGTTCAGTACCGAGCAAATGAGCAGATGCTAAAGGAGCAAATGACAAATATTTCCCATGATTTACGAACTCCTTTAGCATCTATATTAGGATATTTTGAATTGATGAATGACGAAGAGACAACTGAAGAAGAAAAACAACAGTATCTAAAGGTTATTCAGAAGCGAAGCAAATTACTGCAAGTATTAATTGCTAACTATTACGACTTAGCACGAATCGAATCTGATGAATATCCTTTACAGATGAGAACTATTCATGTGAATACCATGTTAGCTGAGATTTTGGCAACATTCTATTATGATTTTTCCAATAAATGTATGAATGTTGAAGTATCCCAAGACTCCCCTTCTCTCCATGTCCTAGCAGATGAAAAGATGTTACACCGCGTTTTTATCAATTTGATTCAAAATGTGTTAAAACACGGGTGTGAAGAATGTAAAATTGCCCACCAAATAAATGACAATCATGGATTTACAAAAATTACTAACAAAACTTCAAAAGTAGAAGATATGGAGATAGAGCAAGTATTTACTCGCTTGTACTCTTTGGATAAAACAAGAAACACCGGCAGTGCAGGAATCGGCTTAACAATCGCTCATTTGTTGCTTGAAAAAATGGGCCACCAAATAACGGCAGATATAGATGAAGATGGATGGTTTTCCATTACAATTTATTGGAATCACGCTATATGAAAAGCGGAAAAATATCAACATATTCACCCTTAACTCCCTTATCTCTTTTTTCAATAATTGACATTTTTTGTAATAATTGTTATTATTTTATTATAAATTTTCTGAAAAAATTCATAATATGAGGGGGAGTATTTATGAAGTCCACAGGGATTGTCCGTAAAGTAGATGAATTAGGTCGTGTTGTTATTCCAGTTGAGATTCGCCGTACACTTGATATCGAGGAGAAAGATGCATTAGAAATCTATATAGACAACGAGCATATCATTTTAAAAAAATATCAACCTGCTAATTCTTGTATCATTACAGGAGAGGTATCGCCTGATAATATCAGCATTGCTGGTGGGAAAATCACCTTAAGTAAACAAGGGGCTGCTCAATTGCTGTCAGAATTAGAGGGAGTTTGTCAGAAAGAGCAACTGAATAACTAAGATAAATCGGACAGTGATAGATGGGGAGAAATCTTTCATCTGTCACTGTCCGATTTATTGTTCATTAAAATCTACCTAACATTTATATCTTTTTTATATGGATATTTTTAGCACTACTACCGATAACATTACCAGATATACTAGCATGAATATTAGCTCCAAGTGCACCTGCTGGTGTCTTAGCTATTAAATCACCAACATCTACCTTATCACCTGCATTTACAATTGGAATCGAAGGGCTCCCAATATGCATATTTAAAGGGATAAATACTTCATCAGTATCAATTACTTTCACTTCATCTAACTGATATGCTACATAAGGCAATAGTCCAAATTTTATTAAAATATTGTTTGAAGTCGTCGCTTTACAATCACGAATTGGATCAATTTCGAATTCTGTTTTTTCATTTTTATAGCGAATATTCTGTTTAGCAAATTCTCTTTTTACGTAATTATTTACTTGACGAGGTGAAAGACCTCTTGGACAAGCAATAATTTCACAAACACCACATGAAGAGCAAATGAGTGCACCACGCAAAATTTCATTGTCCACTACTTCAGTTCCCATTTCAACTTTACTAAAATAATGCATAACCTTATGTGGGGAAATATCGTGACCAATCATTTGACGTGGGCAAAGCTGACTACAGAGAGAACAGTCAATGCATGCTAATTTAGCTTTATCAAAAATTTGGTCCAGTGTTTCATCTTTGAATTTTTTTAAGTAGCCAGAGTTTTCAACAACAATTAGTCCTGAAGTTGTTTTCGTAACAACCTTCTGAGCTAATTCATCTTGGGAATGAAGTTTCCCCATCATTGGACCCCCATCAATAAATAGGTAGGTTTCCAATGTAGTTCCTCCTGCTGCTTCAAGACATTTTTCAAAAGATGTTCCAATTGGTACTTCAAGTAAAGTTGGCTCACCTACAGCTCCTGTTACTGTCAGTCGTTTAGAAGTAACGGGTTTCTGCTCTACAATCGCATGATAAATATTTAGCATGGTTGAAATATTGGAAACAACACAGCCAACCATTAAGGGTATCCCAGCTGGTGGAACTACACGTCCCGTCACTTCATAAACCATGATAAACTCATCACCAGAGGGATAAAAATTCTCCATCAGATGGAAAGACACGTCAGACCCTAGTTCTACTTTTGCTGCTTCCAGTGCTGTAATTTCTTCTTTGTAGTATGCTTTTGTTGCAATTACAGCGTGCTTCGCCCCAGTTTCTTTCTTCATTATATCGATTCCCTTGATAACCTCTAAAGCATGATTTTTCATGACATAATGATCCGTCTTTAGCAATGGCTCACACTCTGCTGCGTTGATAATCAGGTATTCTATATCTGCCTTGTATTTCACATGGGTTGGGAATCCTGCTCCACCAACACCTACAACACCAGCTTCTTCAATACGTTCTATCACTGACACTATATCACCCCTGTTCATACTACTTCAATGCTTTCTCAATAGCTGGAATTACTTCTATTGTGTGTTTTTCCATACCAAGTTCTCTTGGCGCGATTCCTAATGCTAGTCCAATTAATTGTGGCAAATGAATGACCGGCATGAAATCATCTTCACCTGGCAAACTCTTATGGGCAACTGCAGCTTGCTGTTGGTCGTCAAACTGCATTTGACATAGCGGACATGGTGTAACAATCACATCTGCTCCA
>DAIDKD010000215.1 GCA_027451065.1 Bacillaceae bacterium
TTCTGGAAAATAGTGTTAAGCCGTATGAATTTGCCATCGAATCTAATTATGATACGATTTATGATGACCAAGCGTGGGCAACTCGTATTCAATCAATTGTTCGCGCTAATTCACGAAATGCTGACGATATTTGTATTATTGGACATGAAAAAGATGAATCATCTTTTTATCTGAAAATGTTTCCGCAATGGACCTTCGAAAGTGTTGATTTGATTGAACCCCTAAATGCCACTGATATTCGAGACATTTTCTTTCAAGAAGGATTCAATCCAAATTATCTAAAGAATGTCGTTCCTGAATATGTACTCTCATATCTAAAGGCATTTACTGGTAGTTTTGAATATAAACAAATCATTCGTGAACGTAAGTTTGTGGAGGATTACAAAAAGCAATTTGCAGGGCTTCCATATGCTCCTATCTTTGTAACCACTGATAATATTGTTCTTTGTCAAGCCCACGTTCTAATGGTTCGTCGTAAGTCTGAACCTGGTAAAGGTCTTTGGGCACTTCCGGGCGGTTTTCTAAATGCTAATACTGATAAGTCCATCCTAGAAGGCGCAATTCGAGAACTAAAGGAAGAAACTAACATCAAGGTTCCTGTTCCTGTTCTAAAAGGAAGCATTACCGGTAATCGTGTATTTGATGCCATTTCTCGTTCAAGTCGAGGTCGTACAATTACCCACGCATTTAAGTATAATCTCAACGATCTAGAACTTCCAAAGGTTAAGGGTATGGACGATGCAGAAATTGCAAAGTGGATTCCACTTTCGGAACTGGATTCTAGCACTTGTTTTGAAGATCATTATGAAATGGTCCAAGCAATGATTTAAAGAAAGGAATATTATGATTGAAATTAAAGCACCAGAATATCTAACCTTAGATAGGTACGATCCTATTAATAAGTATCCATCCGTTTTCTTGGCTGGTTCTATTGAAATGGGCGCAGCCGAAAAATGGCAAGATCAGCTAACACAAAAGCTATCGGATTTGGATTGTATCGTTTTTAATCCTCGTCGGGATGATTGGGATTCTTCGTGGATTCAATCCGTAAATGATCCAAAGTTTTTCGAACAGGTTTTATGGGAGCAACAGGCATTAGAACAATCAGATATTATAGCCTTATATTTTGATCCCAACACAAAATCACCAATCTCATTATTAGAATTTGGTGAATTCGCTAAAAGTGGTAAGATGATCGTTTGCTGTCCAGAAGGATTTTGGCGCAAGGGAAATATTGAGGTTATGTGTATGCTCAATAACATTCATTTAGTTGAAAACAAGGAAGTATTTTTCAGCTTGGTTTTCAATAATGTTGCATCCTTACAACAACCTATTGACGAACAGTGAAAGTTCTGTTATGATGTTACTTAAGTCCTGAAGATAGACTTTAGGCAAATTAATTTAAAAGGAGTTTTTAAATGAACAAGTCAATTATCCTCAATACGGATTCATACAAGGCTTCGATGTGGAAGCAGTATCCTGAAGGTACCGAGTTTGTTTTCTCATATATTGAATCCCGTGGCGGTCGTTATGATCGTACTGTTTTTCTTGGCGTTCAAGCATTTGTTCAAGAATATCTAACTAAGCCAATCACTCAATCTGATATTGATATGGCTGATAAGATTTGGACTGCGCACGGAGAACCATTTAATCGTGAAGGTTGGGAATATATTCTCCGTGAATATAACGGTTATCTACCAATTCGTATCGATGCTGCACCAGAAGGTCTAGTTATTCCAACCAAGAATGTTCTAGCCACGGTGGTGAATACTGATCCGAAGTGTTTCTGGCTTACTACTTGGGTAGAAACTGCCCTTCTTCGTTCTATTTGGTATCCAACGACTGTTGCTACCCAAAGTCGAATGATTAAGGAACTAATTCTTTCATATCTAGAAAAGACTGGTACTCCTGAAGCTATCAGTTTCAAGCTACACGATTTTGGTGCTCGTGGTGTTTCTAGCTTCGAATCTGCTGGTCTTGGTGGTATGGCTCACCTCGTTAACTTCATGGGCACTGATACCATGACTGGCATTCTTGCCGCGATGGAGTATTACGATGCTGATGTTTGCGGTTTCAGTATTCCCGCTGCTGAACACAGTACCATTACTTCATGGGGTCGTGATAATGAAGTTAAGGCATATGAAAATATGCTGAACCAATTTGCCAAGCCCGGTAGTATTGTTGCTATCGTATCTGATAGCTACGATGTTTTCAATGCTGTCAAGAATCTTTGGGGTGGTGAACTAAAGCAAAAGGTTATCGATTCGGGCGCTACTGTTGTTATTCGTCCCGATTCCGGTGATCCTGAGCATGTTTGTTCAGTTCTAGTTCAAATGCTAGACCAAAAGTTCGGCAGCACTGTCAATGAAAAGGGTTATCGTGTTCTTAACAACGTTCGTTTGATTCAAGGAGATGGCGTGAACTACCAAACTATCGAGGCTATTCTAAGCAATTTTAAGGTGCATGGTTATAGTGCGGATAACATTGCCTTTGGTATGGGTGGTGCTCTCCTACAAGCTATTGATCGTGACACTCAAAAGTTTGCCATGAAGTGTTCGGCTGTTATGGTTAATGGTGAATGGCGCGATGTTCAAAAGGATCCAATTACCGATCCCGGTAAGAAGTCCAAGGCTGGTGTCATTACTCTGTTCACTGATGGCGAAGAATATTTCACTGATCGTTCTAATGCGTTTTCGGATATGGTAACTGAAGTTCTGCAGCCAGTATATCAGGATGGTGTTGCTCTAAATCGAATCAGTTTTGAACAAGTACGAGCAAATAGCAATCTATAAATAATTCTTTTAACTCAATAAAAGGAGAGATTTCTCTCTCCTTTTTTTCACATTCAAAATGACACAACACAAATTAAATTCATATTTAATGAATGTGTTTGCCGTTTTCATTATTTTCTTTGGTTACACAACATCGGCAAACACATTTGAAAATTATCATCTTTACAAACAACATCAAATTCAAATCCAAGTTGCGCGAAACTACAAGTTTAAGCAATTAGAATGCCTTGCCCAAACAATTTATTTTGAGGCGAGGGGTGAGCCTATTGTTGGACAATATGCTGTTGCTCAAGTTGTTATGAATAGAGTATTTTCTAAAATCTTTCCAGATAGTGTATGCGGTGTGGTTTTTCAGCCAAATCAATTTTCATGGGTAAAAGAGAGTACCCATCAAATTTTAGATGGTAAACAATGGGTAGATGCACTAAAAGTTGCTTACAATGTCTTGACAAATGATGTTCCTTATAGTAAAATAATCCCATTGAATGTATTATTCTATCATACAAAAGCATCCCATCCAGGATGGGATCACCGTATGATTAGGGTAGCCACTATCGGAAATCATGTTTTTTATAGGTTGAAGGAATGATATGGATAATTTTGTAGTTTTACATGAAAGCCAGCAATATGGCAAATTTATGATGGATAAAAATGACCATCAACAACCACAAGCATTCCAAAATAATGGAGCCCCTCATATTAGAGGGGAAATCGATTTTGTATTATCTATTATCGAAAAATTAGGTAATGATATTACAGTTGTTGATTTTGGCGGAAACATTGGCCTATTTTCTATTCCTATTGCCAAATCAATCAAAGATAAAAATGGTACAGTAATCACCTTCGAAGCCCAGAGAATTTTATCTTATATGTTAGCTGGAAATGCTGTCCTGAACAATCTAACAAATCTTTATGTTTATAATTTAGCAGTCTCGGATAAAAATGAAAAAATCTTTATTCCGGATGTGAAGTATGATTCTTCTCTAGATTTCGGAGCAGTTTCTTTTAAAAATCAAAACTCAACTATTACAGGAAACATCGTCGGTAGAAATTTAGTAAATACCGTAGTCTTAGATGATGTTAACCTTTCTCGCCTAGATTTTATGAAGATCGACATTGAAGGCATGGAGTTAAATGCCCTTAAAGGATCAGAAAATACAATCAAAAAATATGAGCCTGTAATTTTCATCGAATACTTTTTATCGGATCATACATTGGGAGAATACCTAAAACAATTAAGTTATCATCTTTTTGTAGTTGATGTTCAAAATTGGCTTTGTGTTACCGATAAAAATCTTTCATTAGTTCCATCAAATCTAAAGGAGATTTGATATGCCAACAAAAGAAGAAATTATTAAGTTTAGTGAAATGATTGCGTCCATGTCATATCATCACAACATCGATATCATGGACGCAGTGGTTCTTTACTGCGAAGAACAGAAGTTGGAAGTAGAATTAGCTGCAACTCTATTATCTCCACCATTAAAGGCAAAGGTAAGGGAAGAAGCTGAAAATCTTAATCTCTTGAAAAAGGAATCGCGTTTAACTCGACTACCGATATAAAATCATGTCTAATGCATTTGATACATACGTTTTATATAATGGTCTGAAAACTCATTTCACGACCAAATCATATGATTTTATAAAATATAATGGAAAAACAAATGTAAAGAAAGAAACATTTCTAAAGAATAAGGCTCGCTATCTTTTTCAGAGACTTTCTAGGAAATATAATGAAGATGAAATGAAGGATATGCTTATAGCAAACTTCTGTTATAATCCAACATTGTGGGTTAATGATCTATTTTCAGAGGAAGCTGAATCTAGATACACAGAATGGAAAAAATATAATCAAGCGTTGACATATCATTTCAAAGAGGATGCTGAAAAATTATTTGAAAAATATACACCTAAAGAATTGTTCTCAATTAATGAAAATGGAATCCCAGTAATCGTCACAGAATTCCAACAAGGTACAATAAGTCTTGAATCGCTTTGCTTATTGTGTCATTTATTTTCTGCATTTGAAATTTGGAAAAACAAAGAATTAGACGATCTAATTTATCCAAATATTGAAATGCGAATCAAAAAGTATTATCCATTTATTCGTTATGATAAGCCAAAATTAGTGGTAATTTTGAAGGAAATACTTGCAAAGTCTACTAAATAATATTATAATTATGATGTTGTGGACAAGTAAATTCAAGCGATTAAGCGTGTTTTAATAAATTAAGTGTGTTATTTAAGGAGATTAATATGTCATCTTTTGCAAACCTAAAGCGTAATTCAGGTAATCTTGATAAGTTAACTAAGGCAGTTGAAGCTCTTAAGTCTAACTCTGGTGATGATTCAGAAAAATATTGGAAACCTACTACAGATAAGAGTGGAAATGGAATGGCGATTATTCGCTTTCTTCCAGCTCCTTCAGTCGATGGCGATGATGGTCTACCATGGGTTAAGATTTATACTCATGGGTTCCAAGGTCCTGGTGGTTGGCTAATTGATAACTGCCGTACTACTCTAAATGGCGATGCATGTCCCGTTTGTGAGCATAATTCAGCCCTTTGGAATACAGGTATTGAAGCTAACAAAGAAATTGTTCGTAAGCAAAAGCGTAAGCTATCTTACATTTCCAATATCTATGTTGTAAGCGATCCAAAGAATCCTTCGAATGAAGGTAAGGTATTTCTGTTCAAGTTTGGTCCGAAGATTTTCGAGAAGATTACTTCGGCTATGCATCCAGAATTCGAGGACGAATCGCCAATGAATCCATTCGATCTATGGGAAGGTGCTAATTTCAAGCTAAAGATTCGTAAGGTTGAAGGTTATCAAAACTACGACAAGTCTGAATTTGATAAG
>DAIDKD010000216.1 GCA_027451065.1 Bacillaceae bacterium
AAGCATGAAGTAAAAATAATGACTATGAACTTTAGTTGTGAAGAAACGAAAAGAATTATCGACACAGCAAAGAAAAACGGTATCACTGTCAACACATTCATTACTAATGCCTTGCATAAAAGTCAACTAGCCTTGCCTTATAAGCCATTTCAGAATGAAGTTATCATTTCTGTTAATGTAAGGGATAAGTTGAAAGTGACTCCTCATAGACAGTTAGGCTATTTTGTATCTGGCATTCGTATGAATTTATTGAAGAAATCAAATACTGTAGAAAACCTACAAACTTTTCTGAAAAGCAAGTTCCGCTCAAATGCACTCTATCGAAGTTTAGCGGTGTATTTTTTTGCCCCTAGTTTTTTCGACTTGATTCAGTTGAATAAGTTCCAACTGCGTCAAGACAAGTCACTACAAAAAATTGTTGCAAAAGAGAGTACAGGGGTGGATGTTGCTTTTGGACTTACTAATTTAGGGATCATTCAACCTAATACAAAATGTAATGATACATTAACTAGATTTTTACCTCTTGCATTTCTTTCTGACACGATGGAAAAATATGTAAGTGTGTTTACCTATAAAAGACAGATGCAATTGGCCATTTGCTTTGACCCAACAATAGTTTCTGAAAATGAGATTGCTGCATTCAAAAACTTTTTGATAGGAGAAGTAAAAAACATGTAGGACGAGCTGTATGGAGTGGTTAGTTCCTACTTACTTCACACATCCCGATCAAACATTTTCAAATCATCACAAAGCTTTAACAGAGAATAGCTATTCTCTGTTAAAGCTTTACTTCCCGTATTTTTTCCATCTGTTCATTGACAATGAATATCTTTTCGAAATTTTCAAATCCATCTTGATTCAAAATATCTAATGGAATATCTATATATTCGGTTGTATCAGTTGATGAGGATCGTTCTTTATACAACTGTATGTCTAAATCACCATTTTCGTCATTACCCAACATATAGCCAGCGTATTGATAAGATCCGTCCAAATGTAACGATATTCTTAATATTGAATTAGCGTCCACTCTATCCCCCTCTGATATTATTTCAATATTATCTATGTCATTTACTGACATAGACATCATTTTATCATTGTCTTTTACATAAAAAACAACTGCTGAAACCAATATAACACCTAAACAAAAAAGTAAAATTACTTGAATCTTTCTGGATAACTTAATACTACGCATAATTTCTCCTTCCAATATACAATCAGATTTTCAATAAATTGCACATTTCGATTAATTTATTATTTTAAGTAACTATTCTTAAATAATATCATACAGATAGCGGTATCGCAACGTGTTTTTACAAGTTCAGGAATCTCTCAGTTTTTCCTCGGTTTTCTATTTTCATTTATAACATGTACAATTACATTTTTTCCAAAAAAAAAGCATTGGAACATCATAATTCCAACACTTTTTCTATTTTGTGTAGATGGGGTTCATTAATGAACCCTGTCTACACAAAATACTATTTACAAACCTCTTTCAAGGAACAAATTTCTACCCCTTCATTCTCCAAACCTTCTCTAATCCTCTCCACAAACAACAACGCCTTCTCACCATCACCATGAACGCATATAGAGTCCGCTTGAATAGCAATATCTTTACCAGTAATAGCTGTCACCTTGCCTTCTTTTACCATCCGAACAACCCTAGCTATCGCCTCATTTTCATCTTTGATAAAGGCACCATCTTTATTTCTATTTACCAAACTGCCGTCCTCTTCGTATCCACGGTCAGCAAAAACCTCCTGAGCTACTTTCAATCCACAGTCTTTTGCCGCTCGAATCGTTTCACTGCCAGATAAGCCTAGCATAATGATATCTTTATCAAATTCAGCTACTGCTTCACAGATTGCTCTCGACAGTTCGTAGTCTTTCGCTGCCATATTATAAAGAGCCCCATGAGGCTTTACATGCTGTAACTTTAATCCTTGCGCTTGGCACATACCGGAAAGGGCACTGATTTGGTACAAAGTATATGCCTTCGCCTCCTCAAAAGAAAGAGTCATATTTCTTCTACCAAATCCCATCAAATCAGGGAAACCGGGGTGAGCACCAATTTGGGTACCAGCTTCTTTTACTGATTTGATTGTCTTCATCATAACGACTGGATCTGCCGCATGAAAGCCACAGGCCACATTGGCAGAGGAAATCAGCGGGATAATGCGCTCATCCATCCCTAAAGTATATCTACCATAACTTTCCCCTAAATCACTGTTTACATCTACTTTATACATAGTTCTCTCTTCTCTCCGTTTCTGAGTCTAAATTCATCATCCGTTCAATAAAGCCAGTATCTGCTTTTCCTTCACGGAAGATTGGATTTCTCATAATCTGGAATTGGAAATCTAGATTTGTTTCCACACCGAGAATGAGCATTTCATCTAATGCAGCTTTCATTTTCCGAATAGCCGATTCTCTGTCAGGAGCATGAACAATCACTTTTGCAATCATGGAATCGTACTCTGATGGAATTCGGTAACCGGTATACAGAGCCGTATCTACACGTACTCCATTTCCTGCCGGTAGATGCATATGCGTCACAAGACCAGGGCTTGGCATGAAGTTCTTTTCTGGGATTTCTGCGTTGATTCTACATTCAATCGCGTGCCCCGTTAATTTTATATCTTCTTGTGTAAAGCTTAGTGGCTCACCCATGGCAACGCGAATTTGCTCGATAATTAAATCTGTCCCGGTAACCATCTCTGTTACTCCATGTTCTACTTGAATCCGAGTGTTCATTTCCATGAAAAAGTAATTACCTTCTTGGTCCACAATGAATTCAATCGTTCCGGCATTGGAGTAACCTACTGCCTTCGCTGCCAGAACTGCATCATTGCTCATATGATCTCTTGTTTCACGGTTAATCGCCGGAGAGGGTGCTTCCTCAATCAGTTTCTGGTGATTTCTCTGTACAGAACAATCTCTCTCTCCTAATGAAACCACATTTCCAAAATTATCTGCCATAATTTGAATTTCTACATGCTTTGGATTTTCAATAAAGCGTTCAATGTACATCGTATCATCTCCAAAGGCATTCGCTGATTCTCTTTGAGCCAAGTTAAATTGGAATTCAAAGTCCTCTTTGTTTTTCGCCACACGCATTCCTTTTCCACCGCCACCAGAGGAAGCTTTGATCATAACTGGGTAGCCAACCTCCTCTGCTCGCTTCGCCCCAGTTTCCGCGTCATATACCGGCTCTTTTGTTCCAGGTACGACAGGAACTCCAGCGTCCATCATTGTTTTTCTAGCTTGGGACTTGTTCCCCATACTGTCAATCACTTCTGCCTTTGGACCGATAAAAATCAAATTATATTCCTCACATAAACGAACAAAATCCGCATTTTCCGAAAGAAATCCAAAACCCGGATGTATGGCATCAACGCCCATATTCAAAGCAGCTGTAACAATTTGTTCTTTATTGAGATAATTATTTTTTGCTGGTCCTTCCCCAATACAGATTCTCTGGTCAGCAAGCTGTACATGCAAGCTATCTTGATCTTCTTTAGAGTAAACAGCAACGCTACGAATACCTAAGTTTCTACAGGCACGAATGATTCGAACGGCTATTTCTCCGCGATTCGCTATTAATATTTTACGAAACATTGTCCTACCCCCTTAGTTCTCTAACAGTTTCACGCGGAATAGCGGTTGTCCATACTCTACCTTTTGACCATTGCTTACTAATACTGCTTCAATTTCACATTCAAAATCACTTTCCACTTCATTCATTAGCTTCATTGCTTCTATAATACAAACAGTCTGTCCTGTTTTCACTACATCACCAACGCTGACAAATGCTTTCGCTTCAGGTGATGGAGCCGAATAGAAAGTTCCAACGATTGGAGAAATAATATAGGTCTCTTCTTCCTCTTCTTCTTGCTGTACTGGTGTATTCGCAGCAACTGCCACAACTTCGCCAGGCTGCCCTGGAACACCTTTTCTGCTCATGAAAATTTCTGTATCATCCTCTTTTATACTAAACTCCAACATAGAAGAGTTTTCAATAATCTTTACCAACTGTTCAATTTTTTCTAAATCCATTTACGCTCATCCTTTCTTCATTTACCGAAATAATTTCGTTAGCCGTTTTGATACCAACCTACAATCCAGCACTTCTTTACAAGGTTGATGGATTTGCTTCCGAAGGTTGTCCATCTCCTTCATTTCATCAAGAAGGAGCCGCTGCGCTTCCTCTACAGTGATTGCTTGGAAACGAATTTTATAATCTGTTTTTTGCTGTACTAGCTTAGGGATATCCACAGACGCCACCGTGGCAATCTTGGCGTATCCGCCAGTAGTCTGCCTGTCTGACAACAGAATAATCGGTTTCCCATGACTTGGCACCTGGATAGAGCCAAAAGCAATTCCATCTGAAATAATATCCGTCGTATGCTTATATGCAATAAAAGGACCCTCTAATCGACATCCCATCCGGTCAAAATCACTTGTCACCGTATATTCATTGTTCAGAAAAGTTTCTCGCCCTTGCTTCGTAAAATATGTATCCTGAGGTCCCATGACTACCCTTAAAGTTACATCCTCTTCTTCGAACTCATTTAACTCCAAGCTTCTGGATAGGAAATACGGCAAATATCTGCGCTTAATCCGAAATCCGATAAAGTCATCATTCAGAAGCCTTCTACCTTTTAAGCCACCTATGCTGCATTTGATGTTCGTCGAGCGACTACCCATGACTACCGGAATATCCAGATAACTAGAGAATGCTATATACCCTCTACTTCCTGTCTTACATCCTGCAAATTCCAGAATGTCGCCTTTTTGCATGTACAGAGCTGTATACATCTTTGCTGGCTCTTTATTAATCATTGGCTGGAAGTCCCCACCAGTAATTGCAATAATGGTTTCAGCAGTAAATTGTAAAGTAGGTCCAATCAGTGTAAATTCCAATACTGCCTCATTTTCAGGATTGTCCAACAGCAAATTGGCAATTTTAAACGAACGCACATCCATTACGCCAGAAACGCCGAACCCTTGACTTTGATAACCTGTTCTACCTAAGTCTTGTACCGTGGTCAGCATTCCTCCTTTTAGTACACGAATTCCCATGCTACACCTCTTTCTTGTGAACAACGCACTGGTATGTTCCCGCCTCTACACTTGTTTTTATTTCTTCATATTGCTCTTTTGTCACTGGAACGAAGCGGATATAGTCTCCCGCTTCAAATAAAATCGGTATTTCTCTATTTGAATCATAGGTTTTCACAGGAGTCATTCCCAAAAGTTGCCACCCTCCTGGAGAATCTAGTGGATAGATTCCTGTTTGAGAAGCACCGATACCAACGCTACCTGCTTGGATTTTTAAACGTGGATTTTCTAAACGAGGAGTATGAATACGCTCATCTAACCCTCCTAAATAAGGAAATCCAGGCATAAATCCTAGCATATAAATGAGATAGTCCTGAGAAGAATGAATATGAATCACCTCTGCCTGTGTCATTCCAGCAAGATTGGCTACATTTTCTAAATCAGGTCCGTACTCCCCTCCATAGCAAACCGGTATTTCAAATATTTTTGCTGCTGATTCTTCTATTTCTACCTCTAGTTT
>DAIDKD010000217.1 GCA_027451065.1 Bacillaceae bacterium
CAATAGCTTGCAGATAATCACGACCAGCATAGGAGAATGTCCCTGATGTCCCTGCCAAAATAACGGGCGAACGTAATTCAGCTGCTGTTTCTACTACCACTTGTAATGTTTCTAAATTATGGATATTAAACGCCGGTACTGCATAACCTTCTCGCTGTGCTTTTTGTAACATTTCTTTTGTGTTCAGCATTAAGTTAATTCCTTTCATTAACCGTATTTTTCAGTCTGATGATGAAATTCTTCTATTGGGTTCATCGTTACTGTCAAAATCATGATTAGAGCTCTAAATCTATCTTTTATATTTCAGAATACCATTTAAATAAGTAGCCTCTAGCTCGATTTCTTGGTTTAAAACAATAAAATCAGCTGCATAACCAGGAGCAATTCTGCCACAAACATTATCTATTGCGAGGCTTTTGGCTGGAACGATACTTGCCATCCCTATTGCTTCAAATGGTGTCGCAATCCCCCAATCTACCACATTTTTGACAGCATCATTTAACTTCAAAATGCTTCCAGCTAAACTACCGCTCTCTAGGCTTGCTGTCCCATCTTTAACTGTCACTGGAAATTCACCTAGTTGGTACTTACCATTCGGCATCAATCCCGCCCGCATACAATCTGAAACCAGCACAATTCTATCTCTACCAGTTACATCCATTAAAATTTTAGCAGCCTGTGGATGTACATGGTGTCCATCACAAATTAATTCATTAAACACACCTTTTAGTGACATTGCCGCTCCCACCATACCTGGCTCACGATGATGTAAAGGGCTCATTCCATTGTATGTATGAACAAAAATGGAAGCTCCGTTTTCAACAACTGTCTTTGCCTCATCATAAGTAGCATTGCTATGAGCTAGAGCGATTTTTATATTATTTTCCATGGCATACTTTGTAAATTCCATAGTACCTTTACGCTCCGGAGCAATTGCAATTTTTTTTATTAATCCTCCAGACAACTCTTGCCATTTCTCTAGTGTTTCAACTTCTGGGTCTAAAAAGTATCTTGGATTTTGTGCACCCTTATACTTTTCAGTAAAAAAGGGGCCTTCCAAAAAGATACCTTGAATTTTCGCACCCTCAACTTCTTGATAATGTTCTCCAATGACTTTCACTACATCGTTTAATAATTCAATTGAGGACGTTAATGTGGTTGGTAAAAAGGTCGTCACACCACACGCCAAAAGCCCCTCTGACATTTTTTTTAAGCCATCCACATAATTGTCCATTACATCATAGTCTAGCAAGCCATGAATATGGGTATCCACTAATCCTGGTGCAATCCATTTTCCTGTATAGTCCACTACTCCTAAATCATGTACCGGCGGATTTTCGGAAAAAGTATCGAACTTCCCATTCAGGATTGTTAAATACCCTGGTCCTTCCACACTGTTTTCAAAAAAGAATTTGTCTGCGTAAATTACTGTTTTCATGTATTTCATCCTCTTAACAATGTATAGTCTATTACGCCCTATAATAACTAATATGTCTTATCTCAATGGAAGATAGAATCCAATCCACTAGACCACTTTCGGGGCTACTTAAAACTCATATCATGTCCTATAATTAGAAAGAGTCGACTTGGAAAAGTTTGATTTCACAACCTATATCGTAGTTGACTCTTATTGTTTTATTACAATTCTTTCATTTAGTTTTTCTACGAAATTTTCTTTTTAAAATAATCCTATAAGGCTTCCTACAACTCCTAGAACAACAGTAATTCCAATTAAAGTTAAAGGCGATTTGCCCTTCTTCAACATTCCAAAGCAAAAGAATGTGTATAGTAATGGTAGGAATGCCGGCATAATTTGATCGATTACACCTTCTTGTACGTCAACATAGATATCTCCAGCATGAATCGTAACATTAAGTGAGAGCCTAACAAATGTTGCGATTAATGCACCAATAACAGTCAAGCCAACGATTGACGCAGCACGAGAAATCTTTTGTGTTCCCTCTTTCAATGAGGCAATTGCCTTTGTACCGGTCTTATATCCATAATGCATTAAACCGAAACGCAATCCAAAGTGAACAACATTGAAAGAAATTAAGAAGAAAATCGGCCCCATTACATTTCCATCACTTGAGAGAGCAGCACCTATTCCTGCTGTGATTGGTAGCAACGTTAACCAAAACATCGCATCACCAATACCTCCGAGGGGACCCATCATAGCAATTTTTATTGCACGAATTGCACTACGCTTTTCTTTGTTCTCTTCCATTGCTAAGATGATACCTTGAATGAAAGTTACTAGAAATGGATGAGTATTAAAGAATTCCATATGTTCTTGCATTGCAATTGATAAATCTTTTTTATTCTTGTGAATCTTTTTCAATCCTGGAATTAAACCGTACAGCCAGCCTCCTGCTTGCATCCTCTCGAAGTTAAAGGATGCTTGTAATAATAAAGAACGCCAAACCATTTTGTTTAAATCTTTTTTAGTGATCACTTGCTCAACACTAGGGTCTTGGTACTCACTAACAAAATCTTCATTATGCAACACTTCATTAGATGCCATCGCTGTAGTCCTCCTCATCAATATTTCCTCTTGCCATTGGAATGGCTGCTGCTGTTTTCATGCCAGAAACGTAGTAATCATAGGCAGCTATCGATACCGCCAATGCTCCGATTGCTAATATCGGCAACTCCAAAAATGATGCAAGAACGAATCCCACTGTGAAGAATGGAAGGTAAGTTGTTTTGAACATAATTTTCAATAGCATTGCGAAACCAATTGCAGGCATAATTCCTCCTGCTACTCCTAACCCATTTATCAACCATTCAGGTAGCGATTCCACAATATTGGCAGCTTGCTCTGCACCGAAGAATACAGGTAAAAAAGATACTATGAAATAAAATACAAATAAAATTGCTGGTCCTAAATAATTTAGGCGATCTATCCCTTTTGTATTTCCCTCTTGTGCATATTTATCCATTTTATGCATTATCGGTGAATATACTGTAAATAACAATGTGATACCACCTTGTACAGCAACTGCAAATGGTACCGCTATACCTACTGCTACTGCTGGGTCTTGTCCGGATAAAATAGCAAATGCTGAACCAACAATGCCACCGATTACTACATTAGGTGGTTGCGCCCCTGCAAGCGGTACCATCCCAGCCCATACCAATTCTAATGTGGCACCGGCCATTAGACCTGTAGTAAAATCCCCTAGTATCATTCCCACAACTGCTCCAGTAACTATTGGTCTATGAATGTGGAACAACCCGTTAAATAAATCGATTCCAGCAATTCCAGCCCAAATGCCAATTAACAATGCCTCAATAAACATTTTAGCCCTCCTCTATTTTATAAACTTATAAATAATCACTACCCGTTTTTTAATAAACTCATTAACTCGAACCCTCTCTCATTAGGTATACCTCTTACTTCTAATTTTACTCCTAATGCATTTAGATTGTTGAAGGTAGCAATATCATTGTCATCTACTGAAACAGTAGGTGATATCTGTTTTTTTCCTTCTACAAAGTGCAAATTTCCAACATTTACTTCCTTAATAGGCACACCGCCCTCAACTAAAGTTAAAACATCTTGCGGTGTCTTCACTACTAGTAGAATTTTTTGATGTGGTGCTGCTTTTCCGATAATTCGAATCGTTTTTTCCAATGTAAAAAAACGAGCTTGAACCCCTTCTGGCAATACCATTTCCATCAAATTTTGCTGAATTGAATCTACTGACACTTCATCATTAGCCACAAGAACTAAATTTGCCCCTAATGTGTTCGTCCAAGTCATTCCAACTTGACCATGAACTAGGCGATTATCAATTCTAGTTAGTAAAATATTTGGTGTTTTCATCTTCCATTCCTCCTATTTTATTGATACGGGTGAATCGTTACACCCTGAACTACTCGATTAACTGTTCCTGTTGGTGAAGGCGTGTCTGGATTATTCCCCAACTTAATGGACGCTATAATTGAAACAAATTGGGCAAACATCACATATGGCAAAGCAAGGTATGCGTCGGGAATTCTCTTTCCAATTTCAGCTAATTTAAAATTATTAACCTCTAAATCTTCTGTCTCTACAGCTGTTAAACAACACACATACTTTGCAATTCGATCATTGTGTAATTCATTTAGTATATCTATGTCATATTTACGGGTATACTCATGATTCGAAGTGAACACAAAAACTAAAGTATTCTCATCTACAAATGACTTCGGACCATGTCTAAATCCCATTGAAGAATCGAAAAGTGTTGCAACTTTACCTGCCGTTAGTTCAAGTAGCTTTAAACTCGCTTCTCGAGTCATTCCAGCCAAACTGCCAGATCCTAAGTAGATAACACGATTAAAAGTTAAATCTACTATTTGTTGAATTTCTTTCTCACGCTTTATAACATCATTGCCCATTAAAACAATAGACTGAACAATTTGTTCTTTTTCTTCATCTGCCCTAGTATCAAATACTAGTAATGTTGTTAAGACCATACATGTATAGCTTCCCGTCATTGCAAATCCTTTATCATTAGAGTTTTCTGGCATTAACAGCAGTAAATTCTTACTGTCATTTGCTGCTTGCTGTGCTAGGCTACCCTCTGGAGCACATGTAATAGTAAGTTGATAGAAATCCTCAATTATTTGCTTTCCTAACTTCACTGCCCCTATACTTTCTGGACTGTTACCACTCCTTGCGAAAGACACTAGTAATGTTGGAATATCTGCTTTAAAATAATCATACGGATTAGATACAAGATCTGTTGTTGGAATACTCATTAAATCCCAAATTTTTTCATTTACTTTTCCTTTTATATAAGGAATAACTGTGTCTCCAACATAAGCCGAAGTACCAGCACCCGTAAATATCACTCTGATTTTTTCATGTTTATCAGTAATCGCTTTCAGAAAATCAGCAACCTTCCCTCTGCTGTTTAAATAATTATCAAAGGTTTCTTTCCACAACTTCGGTTGCTGTTTTATTTCTTTCACTGTAATCGCAGCTCCCATTTTTGTTAATTCTTCCTCTGTCATTTCAAACAAACTCTTTGTCTCCATTTTTTAAATTCCCCCTAACTCTTTATTGACTTCTTGTTGTACCTTCTCTTCAAAGATTTTTACTCCTTCTTTCCCAGCTCTCAAAGCTCCGTTGACAAGTTCAACCAATGATAAATCCCGCTTAAAAATACTATCCAAGAGTAGTGGTAGACTGATCCCACCAATAATTTTAACGCTTTCATTTTTACTGGAAATGAAAGCACCTTGGTTAAAAGGTGTACCACCGGAAATATCAGTAAAAATAATGACTCCAGAACCACTATCTACAGAGGTGACATTTTCTGCTAATAAATCTCCTAATCTTTCAGAACTCATTCCTTCAGTAAAGTCAATAACCGCAATTTTTTCTTGCTCCCCAGCAATTAATCTAAGAGATGAGTACATTCCCGAGGCAAAGTTCCCGTGACCACATAAAATCATTCCAATCATAGGTTCAACTCCTTTTAGTAATTTTTAGAAATAAATTCAACTTCATCGAAGTGGTTATTACTGGTAATTACCACTAGTTAAAATGTACTACGCTTTCAAAACAAAGTCAAGAT
>DAIDKD010000218.1 GCA_027451065.1 Bacillaceae bacterium
AGCACCATAGAAGACTATCAATCATGGCGGAAAACAATCAAGGAAGTAAAAAAATTAGAGAGAAACATTCAACAAATTGTAAAGCATGTGCCGCCATTATTAGAAAAGCAGCTTGTTCCTTTATTTGAACTTGGTCTTGATATCGGTATTGACCAGCGCAACCATATTTGGATTCTTGATGTCAACTCAAAGCCCGGTCGCAAGATTGCTTTGGAAATGAGTCCTGACATTCGCGCTGAATTATACGCCGCTCCGTTAGCATATTGTCAATTCCTCTCTGAAAATGGGGTGACTACTTTTGGATAATATTTATCGGATTCGAAAAGGTGGTAAATCTGAAATCATTACCTTACCAAATACTTTTCAAAAACATGAAAAAATCAATCAAATTAGATTCGGCACTACATATGTACCTTGCTCAGTTACTTTTTCTAAACTAAAGCAGATTTCCATTCCAGAGGATATTTTTCACGGGCTTCGCCTTCCTTTCGAAGCCCATTCACACGTATTTGTCTATGACAATACCTTGTACATCGCTCCTCTTGTTGGTATTTTTACAGCAGGGTTCACCGATTCCCCACTTCAACCAATCGGTGCGCGCTCTTCTTTCTTTGCACAATACTTACGTTCTAGCCAAAACATTACTTACACTTTTGTATTTGGCGGACATGGCATCAACTGGAATGAAGGAACTGTGAAAGGTTATTTCTATACAAATACCCATTGGAACATACATGAAGTCCCTTTTCCAAACGTTATATACGACCGTCTTCCAAATCGAAAAACAGAAAATCATCGTGCTCTTAGAAGAATAAAGGAGCGATTCCAATCCCAATACGATATCCCATGGTTCAACCCAGGCTTTTTCAATAAGTGGAGCATCCATCGACAATTAAAAGAGAATCCTCTAGTTAAAAAATATCTACCTGAGACCGAAGTTTTTACATCCTTTCACCAAGTGGAGCGGTTCCTCGGAGAACATCAGCATGTTTATCTGAAGCCAATGAACGGCAGCTTAGGCTCACGAATTTATCAGATACGCTACGAAAAAGAAGAAGGAATTTACTATTGCCGTTTTTATCAAAACGAACAAAAAAAATTGCATAAGTACTCTTCCTTAGAAAGCTTGATGAATCATGTGTTCAAAAAAGAAAATTTACAAGAATTCATTGTCCAACAAGGAATTCCCCTTTTACGTTATGAACAGCGCCCAGTAGATTTTCGTGTTCATACAAATAAAAATCACCGTGGGACATTTGAAGTAGGCGCCATTGCAGGAAAAATAGCTGGCACCGGTAGTATGACCACTCACGCAGCACTAGGTGGAGAAATAAAAACTATTGCAGAACTATTTCCAACAAGCGAGCAACAGCAAAAGGTCATAGAAAAGCTGACAGAGGCAACTTTACTACTAAGTGAGGCAATCGATCAAGTGATAGAGGGGTTTATTGGAGAAATTGGTTTCGATATTGGCATAGACAAAACTGGTAAAGTTTGGCTTTTTGAAGCGAACAGTAAACCTGGCAGGGCCATTTTTTCCCATCCAGAACTACAGGAATTTGACAAAAAAACATGTGCATTCATTGTTTCTTATGCTGCCTATTTAACAGAGAGAAGTATTGTTTCAGAGGATATATCTCCATGATAGAAAAAAATACATTCAAACCATTCGTAGGAATACTTACATCGATGAATACAAACAATAGAATAGATGGCAACAAAGCATTGTTCCAAAAGATTCAGCAGACCTTGTTAACTCAAAGGGGTGCTTCTTTCCTGTTCACCCCCTCTTCTTTTAAAGAAAATGAAATAGATGGGATATTCTATCTTCCTCAAAAAAAGAAATGGGTAAAGATATCATGCCCCTATCCTAATCTTGTCTATAATCGGATTCCTAATCGGAAAGACGAGGAGACACCTATTACGAAGCAAGTAGTGAGAACTCTTCAAGATAGAGAGATCCCCCTGTTTAATAGCCATTTTTTTCATAAACATGACATATACCAAATCTTAAAACGAAATAATAAATTGTTGCCACACCTACCCAAAACGATTCTAGGGAACCAGTGGCAAACATTTCTTCACTTTCTATCTACTTATAAAAAAGTTTACGCTAAACCAACAAAACAAGCAAAAGGAACTGGAATTTTTCTCCTTACTTATGTTTCAGAAGAAAAAGTAATTTACCAAGCTATTGACTCGACTCCTTTTCTTATGAATATTGCACATGCTTGGGAAATGTTGCAGGTAGATGAGTATATTCTCCAAGAAGCAATTACTTGCAACACCATCAACAATCGACGTTATGACTTACGAATACTTGTCCACTATTTAAAAGGAGCCTTCGTTATTAGCGGTATTGGCGTAAGGTTAGGAAAAGAAGATTCTATTACCACTCATGTCCTTCACGGAGGAGAAGTTATTTCCAATTCTATTATTCCAATCCATCAAGAAACCATCCAATTCCTTGCAACTACATGTGGCTCCCTACTCCAGCAAGCATACGGAGCAATTTATGAATTCTCTCTCGACATTGGTATCAAGGGAAATCAATACTATATATTCGAGATCAACTCCAAACCAATGACCTTCGACGAGCCATCTATACAAGAAATCGGTCTAAAAAATTTAATCCAAGTCTTCCAAGAACAAGCCGTGTACTTTCACAAGAAATAACACACGACTATCCATGGATTTTTCCCATATTAATTGAAATTATTACCAGTATATATCCCACCTAATATGTCATACTATTAGCATACTCCTCTACTACAAAGGGTTAGCGTCAAGAAAGGTGACGGTAACTGGTTCGATTCCAGCTAATCCACCAAAAAATTATCTTACCTAAAAAGGAGATGACCTCAAATGGCAGCTGACAATAGCAGCAATGTATTATTAGTCCATGGAGCTCAACAAGCAATTGATCAAATGAAATATGAAATTGCTTCAGAATTTGGAGTAACATTAGGAGCAGATGCAACAGCTCGCGCAAACGGTTCAGTAGGTGGAGAAATTACAAAACGTCTTGTACAAATGGCTGAGCAACAACTAGGTGCAGTAAAATAACAATTTCATACAAATGGCGATAAGGGCTGCCACAATGGTAGCCCTTTTTCATTACCGGAATCCACCTAGGTAACCATATTAATTTTTGTCTGTTGTACTTGTTCCATGCCATTCAACTAACTTCAAATCCAGTGTCAATTCCTTATTCTCTTAAATTTTTCCAGTGAGTTGAACGACTTTGCCCATTTCATACAGACCGTGGTATACTAAAAATATTGTTTTTCACTATTATTCTAATCACACCTTTTACATAAGCAGAATCCTTGAAATATTTTTTTGATGGAGTAAAATGAAAAACAATATATTTTTTTAAATACGAGTGGAGGGTTTTACGATAATGACGAATATCTATCAATTCTATATAAATGGAGAATGGCGGGATAGCAGCTCAAATGAAACAGTGAGCATCACTTCCCCTTATTTACGAAAAGAAATTGGAAAAGTACAAGCCATTTCTCGTGACGAAGTAAATGAAGCAATTCAAGCAGCAAAAGTTTCCCAAAAATCATGGGAAAGGCTGACAGTTCGTGAGCGCGGTGAATATTTGTACAAATGGACAGATGAATTACTTGCTATGAAAGAAGAGATTGCCCAAATTATCATGGAAGAGGTAGGAAAGGGCTATAACGACGCTGTAAAAGAAGTTGTTCGTACGGTGGATCTCATTCGTTATACAATTGAAGATGCCGTCCATACCCATGGAGAAAGTATGACAGGTGAAAACTTTGTCGGAGGAAGCAAATCAAAAATCGCCATCGTCAACCGAGTTCCACTTGGAGTTGTATTGGCAATTTCACCATTTAATTATCCAGTTAACTTAGCAGCCGCAAAGATTGCTCCTGCATTGATTACCGGAAATGCGGTTATTTTCAAACCTGCTACACAAGGTGCCATCAGTGGAGTAAAAATGATTGAAGCATTACATAAGGCCGGCCTTCCGAAAGGTGTTTTACACCTTGTAACCGGACGAGGATCCGTTATTGGTGACTACCTTGTGCAACACTCTGGCATTGACATGATTTCCTTCACTGGAGGAACAGGAACTGGTATGCACATTGCTGAAATTTCTAACTTAATCCCTCTCGTAATGGAACTTGGTGGAAAAGATCCAGCTCTTGTTCGTGAAGACGCTGATTTAGTATTTACTGCAGAGCAAATCGTTGCTGGTGCCTATTCATACTCCGCACAGCGTTGTACTGCGATTAAGCGTGTCCTAGTGAATGAAAAAGTTGCAGATCAATTGGTATCTCTATTAAAAACAGGGGTGGAAAGTTTATCAGTTGGATCGCCTGAAGATAACAATACAATCGTTCCATTAATCGATGATCGTTCTGCTGATTATGTCCAAGAATTAATCGATGATGCATTGGAAAAAGGTGCCACCCTTGTTGTCGGCAACAAACGTGAAAGTAACCTTATTTATCCTACATTATTAGATCACGTTACCCCAGACATGAGAATTGCATGGGAGGAGCCGTTCGGACCAGTTCTTCCAATTATCCGTGTTACTTCTGATGAAGAAGCAGTCACTTTGTCCAATGAATCTGAATTCGGCTTACAGGCGAGTATCTTTACAAAAGATATTGACAAAGCATTTGCTCTCACTGCACAAATTGAGGCTGGGTCTGTTCAAATTAATAGCAGAACAGAGCGCGGACCAGACCACTTCCCATTTATCGGTATTAAGCACTCTGGTATGGGGGCTCAAGGTATCCGCAAAAGCCTAGAGTCCATGACACGTGAGAAAGTAACTGTGTTGAATATAAATAACTAAAAGAATTAAGAGCGAGCTACGAACAGTGGATAGAAATTATCTACTTCTCATAGCTCGCTCCCTAAAATCAGTATCGATTTTCACTCATACACATTCTTATTTTATCTTCAACTACTTTTTTCATTGCTGCTTTTGCTGGCTCCATATACTTTCTCGGGTCATTGGCTTCTGGATTTTCTACTAAATAACGGCGCAATGCATCTGAAAACGGCATTTTCAATTCTGTGGCAATATTCACCTTGCAAATTCCATTTTCGATACACTTACGTACTGTTTCTGACGGTACTCCTGAAGCTCCGTGTAATACTAACGGAACATCGACAACTTCCCTGATTTTTTTTAAGCGCTCAATATCTAATTTAGGCTCAGATTTATACAAGCCGTGGGCTGTTCCGATTGCAACTGCTAGTGAATCAATATTTGTTTTCTCTACATAGTCCTTTGCTGTTTTTGGGTCCGTATAAAACGCATCTGCTTCATTCACTACTAAATCATCTTCTTGTCCGCCTAATCTGCCTAATTCTGCCTCCACAGTTACATTATTAGCATAAGCATATGCCACTACTTCTTTTACGGTAGCAATATTTTCTTCATACGGATGATGCGACGCATCTATCATGACTGACTTTGTCCCTAAATCAATAGACTCCTTGATGTCAGCAAAATTTTCATGATGATCTAAATGTAAGGT
>DAIDKD010000219.1 GCA_027451065.1 Bacillaceae bacterium
ACAACCTAGTTCTTCGCGCAGAAGATAGAAATGATGATTTATATACAGCAATTGATTCTGTAGTAGATAAATTAGAGAGACAAATTCGCAAGCATAAAACAAAAGTAAATCGAAAAGCTCGCGAAAAAGACTCTATCAAATATATTTTTGCAGACGCTGCAATCGACACTGTAGAAGTAGCAGAAGAAGATGCACTAGAAGTTGTTCGTAGAAAACGTTTTGACTTAAAACCAATGGATGTAGAAGAAGCAATTTTGCAAATGACTATGTTGGGACATGACTTCTTCATCTTCACAAACGCTGATACTGATGAAACAAACATTGTATACGAGCGTAAAGATGGAAAATATGCTTTGATTGAAGCAATCTAAATATAAAAACAAGCAATCGGCTGATGGTTAGTCGGTTGCTTTTTGTGTATGGCAGGCTAAGGCCTGTCATTTCAATGTATCGATTTGAGCGAAGGTGGAAAATTCTTCGGGTTCTTACTCGCCTTTGGGTAAAAAGGTTTTTAAGCACAGGTAGATGTCTTTATTTAAAGCCCCTATCTTCTACCTTGGAAATTCAAAATACCCATTGGTGAGAAAGAACCTTCTTCGGTTACCCACTAGTCAAAAAAATACCCCGTAAGTTATTAACTTAGAATTTTTAACTGTGATAATTTATCTACTCCTTATTTTAAAATTCTGAATTAGAGAAAATAAAGAATAAAAAAGATAGCTAATAGATTTGAGTGGAGACGGAAGATTTTTGATTGCCCAATACTTAAAAAAATATATCATAAGTTGCTAACCGATGTTAGAAATTTTCATGGGTTTGTCGTGAAGGCAATTCACTTCCTCTAGCGTTTTTGTGTAGTGGGTGTTACAATGGAGGGGACTATCAGAAAAAAATAATGTAGTTTACTAAAACTGAAAAAAACAACCAAACAATACTAGGAATCCCTACATTCATCATGCTTGGGACTTTCAGCAGGTTGTAAGGACGGGTGTTTTATACCTATTCCATACAACCTGAAAAATAGAAGAAGAGAGGCGCTTTTTTATGATTGGAGTTTTAAAGAATGTATTTGACGGAAACCAGCGTCAATTGAAACGTATGCAAAAAACAGTGGAGAAAATTGAAGCTTTGGCTTCAGAAACGGAGAGCTTAACAGACGAGCAGTTAAGGGAGAAAACGATAGAATTTAAAGAACGATTAGAAAAAGGGGAAACACTAGATGACTTGTTGGTAGAGGCATTTGCGGTTGTACGTGAAGCAGCTACCCGTGTTCTTGGAATGCGCCCATATCCTGTTCAATTAATGGGTGGAATTGCCCTGCATGAAGGGAATATTTCTGAGATGAAGACAGGGGAAGGGAAAACGTTAACCTCTGCGTTGCCAGTATACCTGAATGCCTTATCTGGAAAAGGTGTGCATGTTGTAACTGTCAATGAATACTTAGCACAGCGTGATGCTAGTGAGATGGGGGCACTCCATGAATTCTTAGGTTTGACAGTTGGACTGAACGTAAATAGTTTGAACCGTGAAGAAAAGCAGGAAGCGTATGCGGCGGACATTACTTACAGCACCAATAATGAGTTAGGATTTGACTACTTACGTGACAACATGGTTCTTTATAAAGAGCAAAAGGTACAAAGACCTTTGTCCTTTGCCATTGTCGATGAGGTCGACTCTATCTTAGTCGATGAAGCTCGAACACCATTGATCATTTCAGGACAAGCGCAAAAATCAGCAATGCTATATGTACAAGCTAATGCATTTGTACGCACATTAAGAAGAGATACTGACTATACTTATGATGAGAAGACAAAAAGTGTTCAATTGACAGAAGAAGGTATGAGTAGAGCTGAGCGTGGTTTCGGTATTGAAAACCTTTTTGATGTAAAAAATGTTACGTTGAACCATCACATTAATCAGGCGTTAAAAGCTCATGCTTCTATGCACCTTGATGTAGATTACGTTGTACAGGACGGAGAAATTATCATTGTTGATCAATTTACAGGACGTTTGATGAAAGGGCGCCGCTATAGCGATGGATTGCATCAAGCTATTGAAGCGAAGGAAGGTCTGAATATTCAGAACGAAAGCATGACCCTTGCGACAATCACGTTCCAAAACTATTTCCGTATGTATGAAAAATTAGCGGGAATGACAGGTACAGCAAAAACAGAAGAAGAAGAATTCCGTAATATTTACAATATGAATGTTATTGCGATTCCAACGAATAGACCAATTATTCGTGATGACCGTGCCGATTTAATTTTTAAAACAATGGAAGGAAAATTCAATGCAGTTGTGAAAGATATCATTGATCGCCATCAGGCTGGACAGCCAGTACTTGTTGGTACAGTTGCCATTGAAACATCAGAATTGATTTCCCGCCTATTAAGTAAAAAAGGTGTAAGACATAATGTATTAAATGCAAAAAACCACGCAAGTGAGGCTGAAATTATTGCAGAAGCCGGACATCGAGGTGCAGTGACAATTGCAACAAACATGGCTGGTCGTGGTACAGACATTAAGCTTGGTGAAGGTGTGAAGGAACTGGGAGGGCTTGCTGTAATTGGTACGGAGCGCCATGAATCCCGCCGTATTGATAACCAGCTGCGTGGTCGTTCTGGTCGTCAAGGGGATCCAGGTTTGACACAATTTTATCTATCTATGGAAGATGAATTGATGCGTCGTTTTGGCTCAGACAATATTGCCTCTATGATGGAACGTTTCGGAATGGATGATGAACAGCCAATCGAAAGTAAAATGGTATCAAGGGCAGTAGAGTCAGCACAAAAACGTGTGGAAGGAAATAACTTTGATGCACGTAAACAATTATTACAATACGATGATGTATTACGTCAGCAACGTGAAGTAATTTACAAGCAGCGTAATGAAGTACTAGAGGCAGAAACATTGCGTCCGATTATTGAAAAAATGATACAATCAACAGTGGAGAGAGTTGTTCATCAATTTACTCCTGCTGAGGAAGTAGAAGAGGATTGGAATTTAGAAGGTCTTGTGAAGCAAATCGCTGCTAATATTTTAGAACCAGGTGATGTAAAAGAGGAAGAGTTGAAGGCTCTTGCACCTGAAGAAATGATTGAGCACATCTTGAAAAAAGTAAAAGAAAACTATGATGAAAAAGAAACTTTGCTTCCAGAAGACAAAATGCGTGAATTCGAGAAAGTTGTCGTATTGCGTTCTGTAGACTCTAAATGGACAAATCACATTGACCAAATGGAGCATTTACGCCAAGGAATTCACTTACGAGCGTATGGACAAATTGACCCGCTCCGTGAATATCAAATGGAAGGCTTCGCAATGTTTGAAGAAATGGTTGCTGCAATTGAAGATGATGTTACTCGCTACATCTTAAAAGCACAAATTGAAAACAATTTAAAACGTGAAGAAGTAGTGAAAGCAGAAGCAGTAGCTCCAAAAGAAGGAGATGCTAAGAAGAAACCTGTTCTTCGCAAAGATAAAAATGAACAAATTGGAAGAAATGCACCATGTCCGTGCGGCAGCGGTAAAAAATATAAAAACTGTCATGGAGCACAGATGTAACAAGAAAAGCGGAAGTTCCTTGAACAGCTCGCGAAGGAAATAGGGATTTCTCAAAAAGGTGGTTTTTTCCTTATTGAGAAATTGTCTTTTCCACAGCGAGCTAGGCACTGGAGCTAGATAAAAGAAAAGCGGAAGTGCAAGTTGTGAGAAATGGTCAGAAATTGACCGATTCTCACAACTTGATTTTGGACAAAAGTACACAAATATAGGGTGCTACATTTGTGTGCTATTTTTGAAAGGGGCAATATGAAAAATGGAATTGGTAGAAATAAAACAAGAGCTTGAGAAGTTGGAAGAGCGTATTAAAGCATTTAGGGGGTCCCTTTGACTTAGATGTCAATCAAGCACGCATGGAAGAACTTGATATGATGATGGGAGAACCAGGTTTTTGGGATGACCAAAAAGCTGCCCAGGCAATCATTAATGAATCCAATGCTTTAAAAGATATCGTAAATAAATTTTTGGAGCTCCAAGACACGTATGAAAATTTAGAAGTAACATATGAATTGATCAAAGAAGAATACGACGAAGATTTAAAAGTAGAGTTAGAACAAGAGGTAACAGTCCTTTCAAAGGAAATGAATGATTATGAACTTCAAATTCTACTTAGCGAGGAATATGATAAAAATAATGCTATTTTAGAGCTTCATCCAGGTGCTGGTGGGACGGAATCTCAAGATTGGGCTTCGATGCTATTTCGTATGTATACTCGTTGGGGAGAGAAGCATGGGTTGAAAGTAGAAACCCTAGACTACCTTCCTGGTGATGAAGCGGGAATAAAAAGTGTTACGTTATTGTTTAAAGGACATAATGCTTATGGTTATTTAAAATCTGAGCGAGGTGTACATCGTCTTGTACGAATATCGCCATTTGATTCTTCAGGGCGTCGTCATACTTCCTTCGTTTCATGTGATGTGATACCAGAACTTGATGATACAATTGAAATAGATATTCGCAGTGAAGATTTGAAGGTTGATACGTACCGTGCTAGTGGTGCCGGTGGGCAGCATATTAATACAACAGATTCAGCCATTCGCATCACCCACATTCCAACTGGTATTGTTGTTACGTGCCAACAGGAACGCTCGCAAATTAAAAACCGCGAAAAAGCGATGAAAATGCTACAAGCCAAATTAATCCAGCGTGAAATGGATGAGCAAAAAGCCCAAATGGATGAAATTCGCGGTGAACAAAAAGAAATCGGCTGGGGTAGCCAAATTCGCTCTTACGTATTCCATCCTTATTCAATGGTGAAAGACCACCGTACCAATGTAGAAACTGGGAACGTTCAAGCTGTAATGGACGGGGATATCGACCTCTTTATCGATGGGTACTTAAGGTCGCGGATGTAAAAAGCGAAAGCGTCTTGAATAGCTTTCCAGTAACAGAAAAAACGTACAATCACTTTTAGATGATTTGTACGTTTTTTCTTGAGGAAATACTGCGAGGATTTTATCGAGGGATATATGTGCGGGGAACCTATAACCCATATTATAAGTGGGATGAAAACGTTTGTAAAAGTGATGAAATAACATTTTCACCATAATTTTAGTGTAAAACGCATTTTTTTTAAGAAAAATTGCATTTTGTTTGAGAAAAACGAACTTTTGTATATAAATTAATAAAGTTGAGGAAAGGATATCATTATTTCTTTCTTTTTTCAAAAAAGTATGATATGTTGAGGAATATACAAGAATGAAACAAAATTGTAATAATAACGTTATGCATTGTTAAATGAAAAAATGTTATACTATCCTTTGTATGTCATGGAGTTTCGGAAATTACAAGCAAAACGAATAGAAATAAGAGGTGACAGATATGATAGATATGAAAAATGTATATAAAACATATCCTAACGGTGTGAAAGCTATCAATGGAATAACTGTAAAAATAAAGG
>DAIDKD010000220.1 GCA_027451065.1 Bacillaceae bacterium
AATTAAAATTCCATACCCTCATATGGTTATTTTAGATAATTCTGATGAAGGAAACCAACTGAAAAAAGGTAATATGGAGGGATAATTTTTGAGTGGGGACAAAGAATTTGGTCTGTATGACATTGTAGAAATGAAAAAACCACATCCATGTGGAACGAACCGTTGGAAAATCATTCGGTTAGGAATGGATGTTCGTATTAAGTGTGAAGGATGTATGCATAGCGTTATGATACCTCGAAAAGAGTTTCAACGTAAGCTAAAAAAAATATTAGTGAAGCACGAAGGTGATTTATAAAAAATGATCAAATGGCGACCATTTTTTATAAATCAGAAGAACAGGCAATCACGCTGAAGTGATTCATCATGAAGTTTTTGGTAGATTGCCAGTTCTTAAAATGACCTTGCATATTTGATGAGAATAAAGAAAACCGTCCTTGCACTTTTTGTGATTGGAACCTATAATTGAGAAGGATTATATCAAATTTAAATGGAGAGAGGCTGAGTCAACCTGTCGGAGATTACTCCTTGGTTGAACAAGCCTCTATTTTTCAGTATAAGGAGAAGATAAAAGATGGCATTAACGGCAGGAATCGTCGGGTTACCAAATGTAGGAAAATCAACATTATTTAATGCAATAACAAAAGCAGGGGCAGAATCAGCAAACTATCCGTTCTGTACCATTGACCCAAATGTAGGGGTAGTAGAAGTACCGGATTGGCGTCTTGAAAAGCTGACAGAATTAGTACAGCCGAAAAAAACAGTTCCTACAACATTTGAATTTACTGATATTGCAGGAATTGTAAAAGGAGCGAGCAAAGGAGAAGGACTAGGGAATAAATTCCTTTCTCATATTCGTCAAGTAGATGCAATTTGCCAAGTAGTTCGTTGCTTCTCAGATGATAATATCACTCACGTGTCGGGTGAGGTAAACCCAATTGATGATATTGAAGTCATTAACTTGGAATTAATTTTGGCAGACTTAGAATCTGTTGATAAGCGTATAGAGCGTGTGGGGAAATTAGCAAGGCAAAAAGATAAAGATGCAGTGTATGAGTATGAAATATTAGAGAAATTAAAGGAAGCATTTGAGCAAGATAAAGCTGCTCGAACAGTGGAATTTACAGAAGAACAAATGAAAATTGTAAAAGGACTACACCTTTTGACAATTAAGCCAATGTTGTACGTAGCAAATGTAGGAGAGGATGATATTATCGATCCAGCTAGTAACGAATATGTACAAAAAGTCCGTGAGTTTGCAGAAAAAGATAATGCGGATGTAATTGTTGTTTGTGCAAAGATTGAAGAAGAAATCTCTGAATTAGATGATGAAGAGAAAAAAGCATTTTTAGAAGAACTGGGCATCGAGGAATCTGGTTTAGATCAACTAATTCGTGCATCGTATCATTTACTAGGACTTGCCACATATTTTACTGCTGGTGTACAGGAAGTTCGCGCTTGGACATACAAAAAAGGAATGAAAGCACCTCAATGTGCCGGTGTCATTCATACTGATTTTGAGCGTGGCTTCATTCGTGCCGAAACAGTTGCTTTTGAGGACTTGATAGAATATGGGTCTATGACTGCGGCCAAAGAAGCAGGGAAAGTTCGCTTGGAAGGGAAAGAGTATATTGTTCAAGATGGAGATGTAATGCACTTCCGCTTTAACGTTTAGTTAAGGTTAATGGGGATATTCAAAAAGTTGATTTATTCTCCATGATATAGAAAGAGTCAACATAGAAAAGCTTGATTTCATAGCTCTTCATCGTAGTTGACTCTTTCGGCAGTCTGTTTGAGAAGGGGGGAATTTCCCCTTCTCAAACAGACTGTCTTTCTAAAATTTTTAACAGAAGTTATTGCTTAATATAAGGTCGTGTGCTATAATCTGAAAATGTGAGTAATTACAGATAATAATTGCTCCTTGCCCAAGATTGGGCCGTTTAGACCAAAAGGAGGTGACAGAGATGAGAAAGTACGAAATTATGTACATCATCCGCCCAAATATTGAAGAGGAAGCGCAAACTGCATTAGTTGAGCGTTTTAACACAGTATTAACTGAAAATGGTGCGGAAATTGCAGAATCAAAAGTATGGGGTAAGCGTCGTTTAGCTTACGAAATCAATGACTTCCGTGATGGAACTTACATGCTTGTGAAAGTAAGTTCAAATCCAGAAGCTGTTCAAGAATTCGAACGTTTAGCAAAAATCAACGAAGATATCATTCGTCATATTGTTGTAAAAGAAGAAGAATAATCTGAACAATATCTGTTTGAAGGGAGAGTGGTTTCATGATAAATCGTGTTGTACTAGTAGGACGTCTCACAAAGGATCCAGAATTAAGATACACTCCAAGTGGTGTAGCAACAGCAACCTTCACTTTAGCTGTCAATCGTGCATTTGCGAATCAGCAAGGTGAGCGGGAAGCTGATTTCATTAATTGTGTCGTATGGCGCAAACAAGCTGAAAATGTTGCGAACTACTTAAGAAAAGGTAGCCTAGCTGGCGTGGAAGGTCGCATTCAAACTCGTAATTACGAGGGACAAGATGGCAGACGTGTATATGTAACAGAGGTAGTTGCTGATAGTGTGCAATTCTTAGAACCAAGAGGTAACAGTCAACCACGTGATAATATGACTCCACCTCCTTCAGCAAATGGATTTGGCGGTCAGGCGCCTCAAAATAATCCATTTGAGTCACAGCCGAACCAAAATGTCGGTGGAGGATCTTCTCCATTCGGTGATAGTGGTAAGGTAATTGATATTTCAGATGATGACTTACCTTTTTAACAGATAGAAGAACGGAAAAATGATAGGTGTACAGTCACCTAAACGAAAAAAGATAAGAATGGAGGGAATAGGCATGGCTATGGGAGGACGTAGAGGTGGACGCGCAAAGCGTCGTAAAGTTTGTTACTTTACAGCAAATGGAATCACTTATATTGATTTCAAGGATGTAGAGTTATTAAAACGATTCATTTCAGAACGTGGTAAAATTTTGCCACGTCGTGTAACTGGTACTTCAGCTAAGTATCAACGTAAATTGACAATCGCTATTAAACGCGCTCGTCAAATGGCATTATTACCATACGTTGGAGAATAATGTATCATAGGCGCCCTAAGTTCGAGGTTAGGGCGTTTTTTCGTAGGTGTGAGCATTGGTCATTTTTTACCAATGCTCACACCCACGAAAAAACATGAATGCTGAAGGGAATGACAACTGTCTAGAAAATTCTTCCCATGCAGCCCCAAAAACATTGATAAGTTGAAGCGAAAGATTTACTGGTTCTCCTCATGAGAAAGATAATTTTTGATGAAAAAGGTTCATTTTTTAGAGGATACATATTACTATATAAAGTAGGAGTCTGTTTTTGATTAGGAGATGAATGAAAATTATGCTAAATATTCATAAATACCGTACATTTCTGTTTTTACTAATTGCTATTATTTTCTCTATGTTCTTATGGCTTATTTATGAAATGGGATTTTCTCCAGTTGTGATAGGGATTTGTACTGTATTATTAAGTGTTTTGCTGTATATATCATTTACTGTTTTAAAGACCTTTCAGCAGGATATCAATACGTATACAACAGAATTGCAGGATAGAGTTCAAAAAGTAAGTATAGAGGCATTAAATGATATGCCTATGGGAATTTTGATGTTCGACAATCAGTATAAAATTGAATGGGCAAATGTATACATGATGAAATTATTTCCTAGGAAATTGTTGGAAAACGGGCATGTATCTGATTTATCAGAGGAGTTACATCCTTTGGTAAATGGTGAAAAATGTGAGATGATTGTCCCCTTTCAAAGTCGAAACTATAAAATCGTTATCCAGCCAAAGATGAATCTTATTTACTTTTTTGATGTAACAGAACATACAAAAATAAAAAAGTTGTATCAAGCTCAAAAAACTGTTATTGCACTTATTTATCTAGATAATTATGATGAAATTACCAAAGGTCTTGATGATCAAGCACGCTCAAGTGCATCTAGTCTCGTGACATCATTATTAAATGATTGGGCTCTGGAATATCGCATATTACTAAAAAGAGTATCTTCAGACCGTTTTTTGGCAATTTTAGATGAAAGTATATTAGTATCCTTAGAAAAGAATAAATTCACAGTTTTGGATCAAGTGAGGGAGAAAACTGCGAAAACAGATGTTTCTATTACCCTAAGTATTGGCATTGGCTCTGGGAACCTTTCTTTGCCTGAATTAGGTGTATTGGCCCAATCGAGTCTAGATCTTGCATTAGGAAGAGGAGGGGATCAGGTAGCCATTAAATCAGCGGAAGGAAAGGTTTCCTTTTATGGCGGGAAAACAAATCCGATTGAAAAAAGAAATCGAGTTCGTGCCAGAGTTATTTCCCATGCCCTCCAAGATGTTATTACTGACAGTGAGAATATCTTTGTTATGGGACATAAATGCCCGGATATGGATTCAGTAGGTGCTGCCATAGGTGTGTTAAAGATGGTCAGGTTGAATAATAGGCAAGGATATCTTGTCCTAGATACATGTGACCTAAATAAAGGAGTTAGAAAATTAATTGAAGAGTTAAAATCTCAGCCTGATTTATGGTCTTGTATTATTTCTAATGAGGAAGCTCTAGAGTTGGCAGTAGAAAATTCTTTAGTTATTGTTGTTGACACTCATAAGGTTTCCATGGTGACTGAGGAAAGGCTACTGGATAAAATTGATAAGGTAGTTGTCATTGATCATCATCGCAGAGGGGAAGGTTTTATCAAAAATCCTCTGTTGGTTTATATGGAGCCTTATGCATCTTCCGCGTCTGAATTAGTAACAGAACTACTAGAGTATCAGCAGAAGCCATTTAAACTCTCCAAGATGGAGGCGACTGCGTTATTGGCTGGAATTGTTGTTGATACAAAGAACTTTACTTTTCAAACAGGATCAAGAACATTTGACGCCGCCTCATTTTTACGGATACAGGGAGCAGATACAATATTTGTTCAAAGATTACTGAGGGAAGATATAGAAAATTATTTGATTCGTGCAAGCGTGATGGAACAAGCATATTTTTATCAAGAGGGTATTATTATCGCCGTTACAAATGATATATTACCACAAATAATAATTGCTAAAACAGCAGACACGTTATTAACAATGTCCAATGTTACGGCATCTTTTGTTATCGCAAGAAAAGGGGAAAATGAGATAGGTATCAGTGCTATATCCTTGGGGGATATAAATGTTCAAGTGATAATGGAGGATTTAGGTGGTGGAGGACATTTGACGAATGCCGCCGTACAATTACATGACATAACTGTTGAAGAAGCAGAGAAAAAGTTGCACAATAGTATTGATATGATATTGCTTTAGTATGATATGAGAATGGGATGATTCCTATTCTCATATGAAAATAATTTGAAGGAGAGTTGAACATGAAGGTTATTTTTCTAAAAGATGTAAAGGGAAAAGGAAAAAA
>DAIDKD010000221.1 GCA_027451065.1 Bacillaceae bacterium
CAATTCGTCCTACAACAAATAATCCCGCTGCCATTAGTGCTCCTGTATTTCCAGCTGAAATACAAGCATCTGCACGACCTTCTTTCACCTCTTGTGCCATCAACACCATAGATGCATTCTTTTTACGGCGTACTGCACGTACAGGCTCATCTTCACCTGTAATTACTTCATCTGTATGAACAATCGTAATTCTCTCGTCATTTGTTAAATATTCTCTAATTTGCTTCTCGTCTCCGAATAATGTTACTTGCAAATCTGAAAAGTCTTTTACTGCCTTCTCTACTCCTTGGACAATTTCCTTTGGAGCGTGATCTCCACCCATTGCATCTACTGCTAATCTCATGATTCCTTCCCTTCCTCGCTATGTACGACACTTGTACGATATAGTTCAAAATTTCCTGTAAATACTAATTCATTATTTACAAAGCTGTTCACTTCAACAATAGCTCTGCCTCTTTCATTTTCGTTTTGTAACACTTCCGCTTTCGCTACAACTCTTTCATTCTCCTTCACTTGATGAAGGAATTCAACATTAGCCTTCGTCGTTAGTGCCAATTCATCGTTCAAAACAGCTACAGCTAGTGAATTTGCCTGCGCAAATAAATAGTGCCCTCTCGCAATAGAGTTTCTACTGAATACATGCTCTTTCCTTACATCAAAAATAGAAATAGCACTTTTATCCAATTGCAAATCTACCATTTCTCCAATAATTTCTTCAATCTTCAAAGATTTTACTTCTTCAAATTGTTGGGATGCTACATGTTTGATACGCTCCCGCAATTCTGGTATCGATAATTCCATTCGGTCCAACCTAATTGTTTGAATACTCATTTGGAATTGCTCTGCTAATTCCTCATCCGTAACAAAAGGGTTGTTTTCAATTGTTTCTTTTAATAATCTATGTCTTTCTTTCTTTGTTATTCTCATTGCTTCCCCCACCATCTTAAGACTAGGTTCTAAAATCAGTATATATTTTACATCTTAAAAGTGCAAGTACTAATCTAATTTTTCTCCATCTAACACACCTGTATGATAAATATATTGACGTAACAGCTGGAATTTCTGCTCATGCCAGAATTCTTTGGACTGAATGAGTATTTGCGCATCATTTCGCGCCGTTTCTAAAGCACGGTAGTCATGTACCATATCCGCCACTTTAAATTCAGGTATCCCACTCTGCTTGTTCCCAAAAAAATCTCCCGGTCCGCGAAGTTCTAAATCTTTCTCCGACAACACAAATCCATCGTTGGTTTCTGTCATAATCCGCATTCTTTCTTTACCAACTTCCGATTTCGGATCAGCTAGCAAGATACAATAGGACTGTTCACTCCCACGCCCAACACGTCCCCGCAACTGGTGCAGCTGAGATAAGCCAAACCTTTCTGCATCATAAATGACCATCATCGTCGCATTAGGTACATTCACCCCTACCTCAACTACAGTTGTTGAAACGAGTAGTTGCACTTTGTTGTCACTAAACTGGCGCATCACTTCTTCTTTTTCAGAAGCAGATAAGCGTCCGTGCATGAGGCCGACATTCCATTTGCCACGGTAATGCTCCGATAACATCCCATGAACATCAATCGCATTCTGTACATCTAGTTTTTCAGATTCTTCAATAAGGGGACAGATGACATATGCTTGTCTGCCTTTACTTAATTCTTTTTCCACAAAGTCAAGAACTCGTTCTAGCATCTGCTCTTTTGCCCAATAGGTTTCAATTACTTTGCGTCCTGCCGGCATTTCATCGATGATAGAAACATCCATTTCTCCGAAAGCAGTGATAGCTAAAGTTCTCGGAATCGGGGTTGCTGTCATAAATAACACATCTGGATTGATTCCTTTTTCACGTAAAACTTTTCGCTGCTTTACCCCGAAACGATGCTGCTCATCTGTGATAACAAATCCCAAGTTAGTAAAATTCACTTCTTCCTGTATTAAGGCATGGGTTCCAACTAAAATATGTATTTCTCCATTTTCCAATTGTCCCAATAACTCTCTTCGTCTTACACCTTTGACAGAACTAGTTAACAGCTCGACTCGGACAGAAAAAGGCTCTAGTATCTCTTTTAAAGATTGGAAATGTTGCTCTGCTAGTATTTCCGTCGGAACCATCAACGCTCCTTGAAAACCTGCTAAATAGGTTGCATATAAGCCAATTGCAGCGACTACTGTTTTCCCAGAACCAACATCTCCTTGAAGCAATCGGTTCATACGGTAAACTGAGGAAAGGTCTGACTTTATTTCGCTAACAACCCTTTCTTGAGCTTTCGTTAAAGGGAACGGTAGAGAGGTAATGAATGTCTGTAGTTTTTTTACATCGAATTGTTTTGCCATCCCCTCTCCTTGCTCACGTTGCACTTTTCGGAGAGCTTGCATTTTTAATTGAAACAACAAAAATTCTTCATAAACAATTCTTCTTCTACCGTGTTTTACATGGTTAGGGGAGATAGGTTGGTGTAAATAAGTTATCGCTTCTTTTCGAGGTAATAATTTATATTTTGTTTGGAGTTCTTGCGGGATAAAATCCTCTATGCCACTACCGTATTGCTTGAGGGCAAGTTGGATAATCCGCCGCATCCCTTTTACTGTCAACTTCCCTCGAACTGAGTAGACTGGCTCGATCGTCCCCTTCTCAGTTGATTCTCCTATTTTCACTTCAGAAGCTGTAATAATGAGACGATTTTGGTCCCATTTTCCAGTAACAGTGACTAATTCATCTAACTGAATTTTTTCTTTTAAATAGGGACGGTTGAAGCAAACAACTGACACAAGAACCCTTCCAATCAATATTCGAAATGTTAATTTAGATTTTTTCTTTCCGTAATATTGAAGTGTCGGCATACTTTGAACTTTCCCTTGGATGGTTACACGTTCCTCATGTTTAATTGTTTCAATGTCACGAAGCTCATAATCCTCATAGCGATAGGGAAAATACTCCAAGACGTCTAATATTGTTTGAATCCCCATCTCTCCTAGTAATTGTGTTGTTTCTTCACCAACGCCTTTAATGTTTTCTACTGGTAATTGTAATTCTTTTTTCACATTCCTGCTGCGGCTATATATTCTTTTACTAATATCACCGCAAATCCACCTCACATTTCACATGTTTCTGGGCAAGAAAAGCGCAAGCACCTTGAACAGCCTCAACTGACAAATGTTCTTCACATCTAAAGGCGCTTTTTCCCTTTACGGTGGGAAGGTTTTTTGACGCGTAGAGGCTAGGCGCTGCAGCTGGACAAACTTACACTTTCTTATCTATTAAAAAAGCAACAAAGTCGGAAAGGACAACCGACGAATACTTTAATTGCACAGTACTCATAATGGTTGTCCTTTCCAGTAGGTTGAATGAATTGGGCAAAAGAGTGCTAAATTCACACACCTCTTTTCACTCTTCTTATTATTCGACTGAGAAAATATAAGAATATATTGGTTGATGGCCTTGATGTACCTCTACTTCAACATCTTCAAAGTTTTCTTCTGCAAAGTCGACTACTTCACTTATTTCTTGATCACTAACGTCTTCACCTTGAATAATTGTCAAGATTTCATCATCTTCACCAATCATATTTTCAAGTAATTTTTTCACTGCTTCAGTTCTCTCTTTATCTGTCGTTACAATTTTTCCATCAGCAATTCCCATGTAGTCATCTTTAGTGATTTCTACACCGTCAATTTGCGTATCTCTCACTGCGTAAGTGATTTGCCCTGTTTTCACAGTACCTAACGCCTGGGTCATTGTTTGTTCATTTTGCTCTAAATCAGCGTTTGGATTAAATGCTAAAATAGCCGCCATTCCTTGAGGAACAGTTTTAGATCCAACGACGATAACATCTTGTTCAACAACAGATGCCGCCTGTTTTGCCGCCATAATTATATTACTATTATTTGGTAGAATGATGATTTTTTCAGCATTGGTTTCTTCAATGGCTTTTACAATATCTTCTGTGCTCGGATTCATTGTTTGGCCACCTTCAATAACCTTCGTAGCACCAATACTTTCAAATAATGCTGAGATTCCAGATCCCATTGCAACTGTCACAATACCATACTCTTGTTTTTCCTGCGTTTTTTGCGGTACTGCTGGTGCAGATACAGGATGTGCATCTTCGAACAGCAAATTGCTATGTTGCTCACGCATATTTTCGATTTTCATATTAATCAAGCTTCCGAATTTTTGTGCGTGGTTTAGTGCATTCCCCGGATATTCAGTGTGAACATGCACCTTGACAACCTCTTCATCAGCAACAACTAATAATGAATCACCCATTTTATTCAATACTTCACGGAATTCTTGCTCAGAAAATGGATTCTTCGCTAATTTTTCCTCTTCTAATTTCACCATAAATTCTGTACAATAACCAAATTCAATATCTTCTGTTCTCATATGACTTTGTACATTTTTATGGTGCTCTTTTTTCACCATATTTTCAATAGGAGCGTGGACAGCAGTATCATCGATTTTTTCGCCTTTTAATTCTGCTAAAAATCCTTCATAAACAATAACCAGTCCTTTTCCACCGCTATCTACTACACCAACTTCTTTTAAAACTGGTAGTAAATCAGGAGTTCTATCTAATGAAGCATGAGCTTCTGCAATTACCCCTTCTATAAATGGAATGAATTCTTTTTCTTTCTTCGCAATCGTCACCGCTTTGTTGGCAGCATCTTTTGCAACAGTTAAAATTGTACCTTCCACAGGTTTCATTACTGCTTGATATGCAGTATGTACACCTGCTTCTAGGGCTTCTGCAAAGTCTGTAGTTGTCAGTGCTTCTTTATTTTCGATTGACTTGGAAAATCCGCGGAATAACTGGGATAGAATAACTCCTGAGTTTCCACGGGCTCCCATTAACAATCCTTTCGCGAAGCTTTTTCCGACCGCTCCTACTTTTTTGTTCGGATTATTTCTTACCTCTTTCGCACCCGAAGTGATTGACAGATTCATATTCGTACCTGTATCACCATCTGGAACTGGAAATACGTTAAGAGAGTCTACAAGTTGAACATTTTTTCCTAGATTGGCAGCTCCTTGAAGAACCATATCTCCAAAACGCTTTCCGTCTATCTGTTGAATTGACACAAAAACTTCCTCCTTCATCATCCATTCGGGTTAATTGATTACCTTTACACCTTGTATGTAGATATTTACCGAATCTACAGATAACCCTACGATATTATCTAATGCATATTTCACTTGATTTTGGACATTATTGGCTATTTCAGAAATCTTCGTTCCATAACTAACAATGATGTACATATCAATGTGTACTTCATCTTCTTCATGACGAACAATAACACCACGAGAATAATTTTCTTTCCCTAAAATCTCAGTTAGTCCATCTCTGATTTGATTTTTTGAAGCCATTCCTACTATACCATAACAATCAACTGCAGCACCGCCTGCAACTGTTGCAATTA
>DAIDKD010000222.1 GCA_027451065.1 Bacillaceae bacterium
GGTAAGAAAGCCAATTACCCTCAATATTACAGAAAAATGAAAGAGCGCCTAGCAAAAGAACAACGGGTATTATCACGCAGAAAAAAGGGATCTAAACGTTGGGAGAAACAGCGTCTTGTCGTTTCTAGACTACAAACAAAAGTAGCGAACCAACGAAAAGATTGGCTTCACAAGAAAGCCTATGCCCTTGCAAATCATTATGACATGATTGTCGTAGAAGACCTAGACCTTCGTGCGATTGGACAAAATAAATATTATGCCAAAAATCAGCAAGATAATGGTTTTGGTAATTTCCGATTATATCTACAATACAAACTAGAGCAACAAGGGAAATATTTTGTCAAAGCACCGAAACACTTTGCATCTACGCAACTATGTTCAACATGCGGTCATAAGAATACTGCCCTAAAAGGAAATGTAGGTATTCGAGCGTGGAACTGTCCTTCTTGTGATGTACATCATGACCGTGATATAAATTCTGCGTTCAACCTAAAGCAATATGGGGAACGCTATAGGAAAGAACACATTCTCCCACAAATAACTGTGGCTTAAATCATACACATGGGTTGCTTGGAGCCCAGACAGTACCTCTTGCATGGTTTGAAGGGTAGGACATTTGTCCTATTGTCCGCTGTAAATTCCAAAGGTCATCAGACCTTACAAGCCTACGACTTCAGTCGTGGGTTGTTGACATTGAATTATGAACGAAAAGCAATGAAAAAATACTTTAATGGCACTTGGAAGTTTGGTACCGCTAAATTAGTACACAAGTACAACAAATTTGCAACTACTTATGATAGTCAAGATAAAACTACTTTTTACAACGGCAAAGTTGTCAAACATAAACATGGGCAATTCAAGGCTATTCAGTATAGCTTTCTTCCATATGTGTTTATATTTGTGCTATACTGAGCACATGAGACAAAAGGAAAAACAAAGAAATCTATTTGACAAATTGCTAGTTGAGAAATATTATCATAGATAACGTTGTTTTTTCATTTTAACAAAAGGAGTGTTTAAGCGTATGAAAATGGATTGGATTTGGATGAATGGAAAATTAGTGCCTGAGCAAGATGCAAATGTTCACGTTTTATCTCATGGACTACACTATGGTTCTTCATTTTTTGAGGGAATCAGAGCTTATGAAACAGTAGATGGAAGAACGGCTGTTTTTCGCTTAAAAGAACACTTACAAAGATTACATGAAACTGCAAAAATTTATAAAACAGAAATCCCTTATTCCGTGGAAGAATTAACAGAGGCCACGAACCAAGTGATCAAAGAAAATAAGTTAAAAAGTGCCTATATTAGACCTCTTGCTTATCGTGGGAGAAATGTATTAGGTGTAGAACCAAGAAAATGCCCTGTAGATGTTGCTATCGCAGCTTGGGAGTGGGGAGCGTACTTAGGAGAAGAAGGGATTGAAAACGGAATTCGTGTTCAGGTTTCTTCTTGGCGTCGTATGGCACCAAATACAATCCCAGCTTTAGCAAAAGCAGGTGGAAATTACTTAAGCTCTCAATTAATCAAGATGGAAGCCATTGATAATGGATTCGAAGAAGGAATTGCTTTAGATTATAATGGGAATATTAGTGAAGGAAGTGGAGAAAATATTTTTGTAATCAAAAATGGTATTCTCTATACGCCTCCACTTGCTTCAAGTTCATTAGCGGGTATTACAAGAGATACGATTATCTATTTAGCGAAAGAAATGAACTATCAGATTGAAGAAAAAGTATTACCAAGAGAATTTTTATACACAGCTGATGAAATCTTCTTAACGGGTACTGCTGCTGAAGTTACACCAGTAGCTGAAGTAGACCACCTGAAAGTAGGGAACGGTAAGAGAGGAAGTATCACTAAACAAATTCAAGAGGCATATACTGATGCAGTAACAGGCAAAGGGTCGAAGTCAGAAGAATGGCTGTATTACATACAGTAAAATGCTTAGTTCTACAAAATATTATCATAGCAATCATGAAGAAAAAATGATATACTATATCGAAATGAGGCTTTTTTCTGTTTGAAGTGTATGAACTCAAGTAGAAGAGAGAATTGGATTTTTTAGGAGGTAAAAAAATGGCAATTATACACGCTACAACGCAAACTTTTGATAAGGAAACAGAAAGCGGTCTTGTATTAGTGGATTTTTGGGCTGCATGGTGTGGTCCATGTAAAATGATTTCTCCAGTACTAGAGGAATTAGATGGAGAAATCGGTGACAAATTAAAAATCGTGAAAGTGGATGTTGATGAAAATCAAGAACTTGCACAAAAATATGAAGTGATGAGTATTCCAGCATTATTCGTGCTAAAAGATGGAGAAGTAGTAGATGAAACATTAGGCTACCAACCAAAGGAAGCTTTGAGTGAATTAGTATCTAAACACTTTTAAAAAGGAAAAGCGGGGCTGAGCAGATAATCTGCTAGCTCCGCTTTTCACTTTTTTATCTGGGACTTTAGATGTATTTTCTACATTTGTATTGAGTAAAATCCTATTTTCCAATAAAATATAATTAAGGATTTTTTTATCCTGCTAATCAAGTAACCTCCATCTTTGAACGCTTTTTAGAAATGGGGTAGTTGCAAATAAAAGTGTTGAAAGCAAGGAGAGCATGGCAATGGATAGGAAACAAAGGTCATTAAAAATCGTATTTAATTGTATTACAGTAATAGGTATTCTTGTAACAATAATTCTTTGTATATACGGGATTAGACTTGGTGTTTTCAAGTCGCCAGGAATGTTATCTGAATTTATTGCACGAGCAGGTTATTTGGGACCAGTTGTATTTATAGGCATCCAAATTATCCAAGTTGTTATTCCGATTATCCCTGGAGGAGTAAGTATTGTCGCTGGGGTTGCTATTTTTGGTCCTGTCTATGGATTTATTTACAATTATATTGGCATTGTAATAGGGTCTATTATCAATTTTTTACTGGCACGTCGATTGGGAAAGCCTTTTGTAGAAAGTGTCGTTTCCAAAAGAACATATGATAGATATATCGGCTGGCTTGATACAGGAAGCCGTTTTGATAAATTGTTTGCCTTTGCCATTTTCTTTCCAGTCTCACCAGATGACTATCTTTGTTTGCTGGCGGGTTTAACGAAAATGACATTGAAAAAATTTGTAGCAATTATTCTTATTTGCAAACCATTCACAATTCTTGTGTTTAGCTATGGACTTTCCATCGTCATGAATTGGCTGGCAAGCATCTTCGCTTAAACTGCCGAAAGAGGTGTTTATTTATGCACGAGCATTTACGAGATAAATTAGCAATTTTACCAAACCAACCCGGTTGTTATTTAATGAAGGACAGGCAAGGAACAGTTATTTATGTAGGGAAAGCAAAGGTATTAAAAAATCGTGTAAAATCTTACTTCACAGGTTCATCTCATGATGGAAAGACTATGCGGTTAATTAATGAAATTCAAGATTTCGAATATATTGTAACTTCCTCTAATATTGAAGCATTGTTATTGGAAATGAATCTGATAAAAAAATATGATCCTAAATATAATATTATGTTGAAAGACGATAAAACCTATCCTTTTATTAAAATCACAAAGGAAAAGCAGCCGCGCTTAGTGATTACTCGTACTGTAAAAAAAGATAAAGGGAAATATTTTGGACCATACCCCCATGCACAAGCGGCTCATGAAACAAAGAAATTATTGGATCGTATGTATCCGTTACGAAAATGTATTAATATTCCTGATAAAGTGTGCCTGTATTATCATATGAAACAATGTTTGGGTCCTTGTATTCATGAGATAACTGTTGAACAAAATGAAGAGATTATCAAGAAAATTACTAACTTTTTAAATGGTGGTTACCAAGAGACGAAGGATGAGTTAGAGGCGAAAATGTATGAAGCATCTGAGAAGTTGGAATTTGAACGTGCCAAGGAATACCGTGATCAAATTTCTCATATTGAAGCACTAATGGAGAAACAAAAAATATTATCATCAGACTTATCTAATCGGGATATTTTTGGCTATTACGTGGATAAAGGATGGATGTGTGTACAAGTGTTTTTTGTTCGACAAGGAAAGTTAATTGAACGAGATGCTTCTATCTTTCCAATTTATGATGAGCCGGCAGAAGAATTCTTGACGTTTATCGGACAGTTTTATGACAAAGGTAATATTAAGCCTACTGAAGTTGTTATTCCAAAGGAAATTGAAAAGGATATGGTGGCGCAGCTGCTACAGGTGAAAGTCGTTCAACCTCAAAAAGGAAAGAAGAGAGAATTGGTGGCACTAGCAAGAAAAAATGCGAAAATTGCTATAGGAGAGAAATTTGCTCTTATTGAAAGAGATGAAGAGCGTACCATCAAAGCAGTAGAAAGCTTAGGTGAAAAAATAGGAATTGCAACTCCGTATCGAATCGAAGCTTTTGATAACTCCAATATCCAAGGTGTAAATCCAGTTTCAGCAATGATTGTATTTATTGATGGAAAGCCTGCAAAGAAAGAGTACCGAAAATATAAAATCAAGACAGTCAAAGGTCCGGATGATTATGAATCTATGCGGGAAGTAATGAGACGAAGATATTCCCGTGTATTGAAAGAAAATCTGCCTTTGCCAGATTTAATTATTGTAGATGGCGGGAAAGGGCACATAGCAGCAGTAGAAGATGTATTGGTAAATGAATTAGGTTTAGACATTCCGTTGGGTGGATTAGTGAAAGATGACAAGCATCGAACATCAGAGCTACTAATTGGAAATCCCCCAGAAGTTGTCCATTTAGGATATAGTACGCAAGAATTTTATTTGTTGCAGAGAATTCAAGATGAAGTTCACCGTTTTGCGATAACTTTCCATCGTCAATTACGTAGTAAATCATTATTTCAATCTGTGCTAGATAATATTCCTGGTGTAGGAGAGAAGCGGAAGAAAGCATTGTTAAAACATTTTGGCTCTGTGAAGAAAATAAAAGAAGCAACAGTGGAAGAAATAAAAGAAGCAGGAGTTCCCTATGCTACGGCAGAGTTGATTTATGAAAGAATTCATAAAGAAGAAGACGAACAAAATAAATGATAAAATTCTTATATTTTAAGAGGCTGAGACATAACTAGTGTCTAATGAAAAAGTGAAATCGTACTGTTGATTTCACTTTTTTTGTATTGCTCATTACTATATTTCTTAACGAATGAAAAATTAGTTTTTTTTAAAAAAACAAAAATATATTGTAATAAATAGTTAAATTCTATATAATCTAATTTAGTTGGATATCCGTTAAGCGCTAACATAAATTAACTACAGACGTATTGAAAGTAATAAGAGATTTTTTTAAACGTTTTTTGTAACCCCATACATTTTAAAGTTGATTTCTTTTAATTTATCTTTTCGATAATAAACTAATGTAAAGGAGATGTGTAAAACTTATTGTTTTCTAGTAAATAGTGAATACATA
>DAIDKD010000223.1 GCA_027451065.1 Bacillaceae bacterium
TCTGATGGAACAGTCGGTGCCAATAAAAATGCCATTAAGATTATCGGTGATAACACGGACTTGTATGCCCAAGGCTATTTTTCATACGATTCCAAGAAATCAGGAGGCGTGACAATTTCTCATCTGCGCTTCGGGAAAAAACCAATCAAATCGACGTACTTAATTGAAGAAGCGGATTTTGTTGCATGTCATAAACAATCATACGTATATCAATATGATTTGTTAAAAGGGCTGAAAAAGGGAGGAACTTTTTTATTAAATTGTCGTTGGAGTGACGACGAATTAGAAGAAAATCTACCAGCTTCCTTGAAAAAATATATTGCTGATAATGAAATAAAATTTTATACAATGAATGCAACAGATATTGCTGCTGAAATTGGTTTAGGCAATCGAATCAATATGATTATGCAGGCGGCCTTCTTTGCCCTAGCAGAGGTTATTCCGTTACAAGATGCCATCAAGTATTTAGAAGAAGCAATTCGAAGTTCATATGAAAAGAAAGGAGAAGCAATTGTTCAGATGAACAATATTGCGGTACAGAGAGGGGTAGAATCACTTGTCAAAATAGATGTTCCTGCTAGTTGGAGCATGGCAACAGAGCAAGAAATGGAAAATAGCGAAAAAGAGGTCCCTGATTTTATCAAAAATGTGTTAATTCCAATGAGTAAACAAGAAGGAGATACATTACCTGTTAGTACTTTTATCGGTGCAGAAGACGGGACTTTCCCAATGGGAACTGCGGCTTATGAAAAACGGGCAATTGCTACAAATATCCCTGAATGGGAGATGGATACATGTATTCAATGTAATCAATGTTCCTTTGTTTGTCCACATGCTGCTATCAGACCTTTCTTGATGAACGAGGAAGAAGTAGAAAATGCACCAGTAGCTTTTGCAGGGAAAAAGGCGATTGGAAAAGGCTTTGAAGGGCTATCTTATCGGATTCAGGTGAGTCCACTAGATTGTACAGGATGTGGTGTGTGTGTGGATGTATGTCCTGCTAAAGAAAAAGCATTAATAATGAAACCGTTGGAAGAACAAACAGAAGAGCAGGTTCCGAACTGGGAGTATGCAATGACATTGCCGGTGAGAGATCAGATTATGTCATTAAATACTGTCAAAGGAAGTCAATTTTCACAACCGCTGTTGGAGTTTTCTGGAGCATGTGCAGGATGTGGAGAAACACCATATACAAAAGTACTTACCCAGTTATTTGGCGATAGAATGATGATTGCCAATGCAACAGGTTGTTCATCTATTTGGGGAGCTTCTGCACCGGCAACGCCATATTGTACAAATGCTCAAGGGAAAGGACCAGCATGGGCTAACTCTCTATTTGAAGACAATGCAGAGTATGGATACGGTATGGCAACAGCAATGAAACAAATTCGTTCAAGACTGACAGATATCATGGAAGAAGCATTGACCCTTGACATTCCTGAAAGCCACCAAGAAGCATTGAAATCGTGGCTAGAGGGGAAAGAGGATGCCGATGCAAGCAAGGCTGCTACTGAGAAAATTTTATCTCTCTTACAGGTTGAACTTGAAGATCCAAAAGCAAAAGAACTTCTTGTTGAGATTGCTGATAAAAAAGATTTCCTCATCAAAAAATCTATGTGGATTATCGGAGGAGACGGATGGGCGTATGATATTGATTATGGTGGATTAGATCACGTACTGGCATCCGGTGAAAATGTCAATGTCTTAGTGTATGATACAGAAATTTATTCCAATACGGGCGGGCAATCTTCCAAAGCAACACCAATTGGAGCAGTAGCAAAATTTGCTTCCTCTGGTAAGAGAACGAAGAAAAAAGACTTAGGTCTCCTTTTCACAAACTATGGTTATGTATATGTTGCTCAAGTTTCCATGGGAGCGAATCAAGCCCAGTTCTTAAAAGCGATTAAAGAAGCTGAAAAGTATGATGGGCCTTCTATTATTATTGCCTATGCGCCATGTATCAGCCATGGCTACAAAGGTGGCATGGGTAAATCCCAATCCTATGCGAAAGAAGCAGTTGAATCAGGTTACTGGCATCTGTTCAGATATAATCCAGAATTGAAAGATAAAGGGAAAAATCCATTTGTACTAGATTCGAAAAAACCAACTGCTAGCTTTAAAGATTTCTTAATGGAACAAGTGCGTTATTCTTCTCTGTTGAAGGAATTTCCAGAAACAGCCGAAGAGCTATTTGCAAAAGCAGAAGTAGATGCAACAGAGAAATACGAGAAGTATTTGGAGATGTCGCAGTAAATCAAACAGGGTCGGGCGGAAAACATACCCGACCCTGTTTGATTTATTGGATATTGCTGTTTTGTGTTTTTAATTTTTAGATAGCATGACCAGTTTGTTGTTCAAGGGTAAATGTGTTTGGAAAGGGGTAGTAAAATGGAGAAATGGGAAGTTGAAAATATCAAGAACTATTTGGAAAGAGTGAAACAAGTAGACATTGAAAAGGGAAATCCTGACGCTGATGAAATAACAAAGCATTGGTATTGGCTCATGGAACGGGCAGAACAATTAGCGGAAGCTATGCATGAAGGTCAATACGATAAAGTAGGTGAACCATATATCAAGCATATACGTGCGGTTGCTGATAAGGTAAAAACATATGACCAAAAAACTGTTGCTTATCTACATGATATTGTAGAAGATACTTCGATGGACCTAGAGAACTTAAGGATGTTAGGTTTTACAGAAGAAATTATACAAGCGGTGGATGCCATAACAAGAAGAGAAGACGAGGATTACTTTGATTTTATTGATAGAGTAAAAGAAAATGAACTTGCTAGAGTGGTAAAATTAGCAGATTTGGAACATAATATGGATGATAGTCGTATGGAAAATGTCAGTGAATCACTAAGGAAACACTATCAATCCCTAAAGAAAAAGTATCAAAAAGCTATGAAGATATTGTACGAAAATCCACGACAAACGCGTGAAAGTTTCTAACGCTTGTTAGTAACGCATCATATTTTTTGACTAGTGAGAGGACGAAAGGGGTTCTTACTCGCCTTTGGGTAAAAAGATTTTTAAGCACAAGTAGATGTCTTTATTTAAAGCGTCTATCTTGTGTCTTGGAAATCCAAAATACCCATTGGCGAGAAAGAACCCGAAAGGTCTTCCGCCTCCGCTCAAATCTGCACATGGTGATGACAGGACGCAAGCAGCCTGAAGAAAATCACTTCAGTCTCATTGCTGAAAATTGTTCAAACTCATGGTAAGTGCCTAAAGATCAAGGCACAAACCATGAGTAATTCAAATTTTCCCTAGCGTGTCATTTCCATGTTCCGATTTGGCTCCGGCTCCGGACTTTCAAATAGATTTCTCCATCTTGTGAATGTGCAGATCCGTTTGTCTTTAAGGGCACTGAATAGTAACAATTTTCCATGTGTTTTTTCGTGATTTTTCAAGGTGTTAGCTATTCTAGTTTTATAATATATGGTAGAATATTATCTTATCATATACTAGTTAGAGAAGGTGATGAAGGTAATGTCATTGTTATCTGTTGATATTGAACAGGGTGGCTATTGGGAAGGGTCTTCTGTATTAAAGGATATTCAATTTTCCGTTGAGCCAGGGGAACTTGTTGGGTTAATTGGACCTAATGGTGCCGGGAAAAGTTCGACAATTAAAGGGATTCTTGGTGTGCTCAATAATGTGAAAGGAAATATTGACATTTGTGATTATGCTTACGTGCCGGAACGTCCCATTTATTATGAAAATTTAACTTTATGGGAACATATTGACTTTCTCTTTTCTACTTTAGATGTAGAGGAGCAGGACTTTTTTGCTAGAGCTGATGAGCTTCTGGAACGATTTCAAATGAAACGTGTTATTCATGATTATCCACATAGCTTTTCTAAAGGTATGCAGCAGAAAGGAATTATTGTTCTTGCTTTTCTTAAACAGCCAGACTTATACATCATAGACGAACCTTTCATGGGTCTTGACCCGAAAGCAACGAAGCGGTTATTGACTATGTTGGAAGTAGAAAAAAGTAGAGGAGCCGGCATTTTAATGTCTACCCACGCCCTTGATACAGCTGAGAAAATATGCGACCGCTTTATTTTTATAGCCAATGGAAAACTTCTTATTACTGGTAGTCTAAGTGATATTCAAGAGAAAAGTAGACTAGTAGATGGTTCCTTGCTAGATTGCTTTGATGCACTTACGGAAGAGGAAGATTATGTCGATTAAAAAAGTATTTATCAAAAGGCTTATTCAAGAATGGCGTTTTCAGTGGGATGTTATTCATACAGTTTTAGATGGAGTAGTATTTATCTACTTAGTCGTTCCAGCTTTATTTTTTGCTGGTTTATTTTACAGGGATGCATGGCAAGATATTTCTTCCATTTGGCCGGATTATTATCCGTTTGTTGGACTAGTGTTTATCATGTTACTGTTGTCTTCAAGCGGGAACTTTCGAAGCTATCTTCTTGAAGCTGATTTGCTGTACTTTGTTCAAAAAAAGAAAGCTCTATATCATCTGAAAATATATGGTTTCATCCTCAGTCTAATAAAAGTATTGTTGCATGTGATTCTTTTATTAATGATTGCCTTACCAGTGTTGGTATTAGTTTATAACTTTTCACATAAAGAAATCGGCTCACTGTTTTTGATTATCAGTGGCTATAAATTGGTTATCATGACAATTAATAAAGCCTTTAAAAAAATTCGATATAAAATTCCTTTATCAACATTAGTGTTTATAGCTGCTATTCTTTCTATTACAACTCTGTCTGCTGAAGTGTATGGTTTCATTGGGTTCTTGCTTATCATCATCACAATTATTTTTCACTTACAATTTGCAAAGAATAATCATCACTTTTATCGTGAACTTGAAATAGAAAATACGGAACATCACAAGTATATCGGATTACTAATGGGTTTTTCAGCAATGCTTGGTTCATCTTTAGAAATAGAAAAAGCAGCTACTTACAATAGGAGAAAGCCGCTGTTGCTATTTAGAGGTTCAAAAAGAATATTTAAAGTAAGAAATGAAGAAAACGGGTTGTTGGAATTTTGTTTAAAAGCATTCCTGAGAAATAAGACATATCGATCATCTTATTTTAAACTTGTAGGTGTAACTAGTTTAGCGTTAGCTTTCCTTCCGCCGTGGTTGAAAGTAGTTATTTACCTTCTCTTTATCTTCTTTAGTCGTTCGTGGATGAAGGGAATTTATTCGAAAATAATTGAGCACCCATTTTTTCAAGTTGTTAAGATTGATGAAGGAAACATTTTTGCAACACAACATCGTTTTCGAAATTGCTATACAATAACCGTTTGAGTTAAAAAAAGCTATTGACACGTTTTCATTTAAAGAGAATAGTTTAAACCCGTACATCGTTTCATTCATTCCTAAAACGTTTTTTCTTGTTTCTTCAAACTCTGATTGATCAATTTGATAGA
>DAIDKD010000224.1:0-2165 GCA_027451065.1 Bacillaceae bacterium
AAACTTCTCAGGATAATATTGGAAAAACAAATTCATTTCGCGATTCTTTAAAATTTCCGTGTGAATTTTAGCTACACCATTGACGCTATAACTTCCTACAATAGCTAGATGCGCCATCTTTACTACACCATGGCCAATAATAGCCATCTGCTCAATTCTGTCCCAATCATAAGGATATTTATCCCACAAATCTTTACAGAAACGTTCATTTATCTCCTGTACAATTTGGTAGATACGTGGCAATAATGGTTGGAATATTCTCACTGGCCATTTCTCCAAAGCTTCAGATAAAGTGGTATGGTTCGTGTAAGCGAATGTTTGTCTCGTAATATTCCATGCTTCCTCCCAAGCCATTTTTTCTTCATCCAATAGAATTCTCATCAATTCAGGAATTGCCATTGCCGGGTGAGTATCATTTATATGTATGGATACGTGGTGATGGAATTTATGTAAGCTCTTATGATCAGATTTATATTGATGAACGATATTTTGCAAGCTTGCCGAAACAAGAAAATATTGCTGCTTCAATCGCAGAATCTTCCCTTCATCATGACTGTCATCTGGATATAAAAATTCAGAAATTGCTTCCGTTTCACGTGTATAGGTTAAAATATCTTTGTTCGGAGGCGTCATCACTGTTTCAGAACTCCATAGCCTTAAGGTATTTACTGTATCTGTATCATAACCAATAACAGGTATATCATAAGGAATTGCTAATACTTCTTCATGATGACTTACAGGAAACTCTAAGCGTCCATTAATAGTAGTCGGCTCTACTTCTCCCCAGAAACGAATTTTCACTGCCTCGTCTGAGCAACATCTTTCCCAAACATTTCCATCCTTTAACCATTGTTCAGGATACTCCACTTGATATCCATCAATAATTTTCTGATCAAACAAACCATGTCGATATCGAATACCACACCCATGTCCTGGTAAATCTAGAGATGCTAAAGAGTCTAAAAAGCATGCTGCTAAGCGACCTAAACCACCATTTCCTAATCCTGCATCAATCTCTATATCCTCTAATTCTTCAAAATCGATGTTTAATTCGGCCAAGCCTTCCTTCACTATTTCATAAATTCCCAAATTCAAAACATTGCTTCCTAATAATTTTCCTAGTAAAAACTCAATTGATAAATAGTACACTTGCTTTTTATGACCAAATCGATTTTTTTCGTTGGTATCAATCCATTCATGGCTGATATGTTCCTTTATCATCAACCCTAGTGTTTCGTATTGCTCTCTTAAGGTTGAATCCTTCATTTTCTTTCCATATACAGCCTCTATTCTTGCCACAAATTCATTTTTAAAGTTTTCTTTATTAAAAAACATAGTCTTCTTTGTTATAAGTAGAAAGGAGAAACAAATTTAGTTACCTATAAGCAAAACCAGACAATCTGACAAATCCATAATTACTGAATTCATCACGATTGCCTGGCTTTGGAGGTTGTGGGCATTGATATTCATTTATCACAACCCCCACTCTCCTTTCTCTTATACCCCTCCCCTTCAGTTATTTTTTACAACTTCCTTATACAGCTCATTATATTTGCTCGCCGATTGTCTCCAGCTGTAATCTCTGCTTATCGCTTCTTTCACAATGTCCTTCCATACATCTTGATGATAGTAATGAAGTGCTCTCCTATATGTATATAACATATCATGAGCATTGAAATTAGTGAAGGTAAATCCATTTCCAGTACCTGTATCTTCATCATATGACTGAACGGTATCATTCAAACCGCCTGTTTCACGTACAATTGGAATGGTACCATACTCCATCGCAATTAGCTGTCCTAATCCACACGGTTCAAACAAAGAAGGCATAAGGAATAAGTCAGCTCCTGCGTATACCTTATGTGCTAAGTTCTCATTAAATCCAATATAAGCACGCACTTTATCATGATACAGTTTTTCCATGTTTCGGAAGAAGTATTCATATTCTGGATTTCCTGTACCTATCAAGATGAATTGAACATCTTCTTCATTTATCATCTCATAAAATACACGCTGAACTAGATCGAGTCCTTTTTGACTTGTTAATCTAGTTATCATAGCAACTACCGGAGTATCTTTCTTCACCTCTAAGCCAAATTCTTTTTGCAATGCCTTTTTGTTTTTTGCTTTCCATGGTTTTTGAGGAAACTTCGCTGGTGTCGACA
>DAIDKD010000224.1:2175-5344 GCA_027451065.1 Bacillaceae bacterium
TCTTGCTAAGAGTCTTCACATCATACTTTGCATCAATAATGTCATCGATGGCAGGATTATAAACCGTATCATCAATACCATTTACAATCCCTACCAACTTGTCATTGAGAGAACGTAATAATCCATCTAATCTTTCACCAAAAAATTGATACTGGATTTCATTTTTATAGGTTTCACTTACTGTTGTGATTTTATCAGCTGATACTAGTGCACCTTTCATGAAATTAATATTCCCATAAAACTCTAGATCATAATAATACTTATGATCTAGCTCCAATAAATCTGACATAACAGAATATGGAAATACCCCTTGGAACATTAAATTATGAATAGTGAACACTGTTCTGATATTCTCATATAAAGGAAGTTGACGATATTGCTTATCTAGCAAGAAGCTAACCATTCCAGAATGCCAATCATGACTATGAATAACATCCGGTACAAAGTCCAAGAATGGTATAACTTCTAATACTGCCCGACAAAAGAAAGAAAAACGTTCTCCGTCATCAGCGTGACCATATAACGAATCTCTGTTAAAATAGTATTCGTTGTCGATGAAATAATAGGTAATCCCCTCATGCTCTAGCTCAAGCAGACCGCAATATTGCTTACGCCAACCAATATTCACAGATAATACTCTTTTTAAACGAAATTTCTTCTTATAAAATTGAGGAATCGTCCCGTAGTTAGGTAAAATAACTCGTACATCCGTTCCTAATTTCTTTAATTCTTTAGGGAGTGCCCCGGCTACGTCAGCAAGTCCACCTGATTTGATAAACGGCACACATTCAGAAACTGCGAACAATACCTTCACTGAGAAACCAACTCCCCCTCAATTGTTGCACCTTTTGGAACAACAACTGGTGATTCTGGGGTTCCTTCCAAGTGTGTTCCATTTGCAATGTCCACATTTTTATCCACAATTACACCATCTAGAATACAATTATCACCTATTTTTGTTCTTGGCATAATAATTGAATTGCGGACAATTGAATTTTTACCAATCTGCACATTTCTTGAGAGAATGCTGTTTTCAACTTCTCCATGAATCTCACATCCGTTAGCAATAATTGCATTGCTCACATGAGAACCTGGCAGATATTGTGTTGGTGGCTGATCCTTTACTTTTGTATACACAGGATATTTCTTCGTATATATATGTTTCCAATTCTCAAAATTCAAGAGGCTCATTGAATTCTCATAATAACACTCCAAAGAGTCAACAATCATTAATCTCCCAGTTGCTTCGTATTGTCCAATCACTAATCCTGCCTCTGGAGCAAAAGCAAAATCAAAAATTGTCTCATAAGATGTTTTTTCATATTCTTTGAAGAGTTTCAACAATAACTCTCTTTCAATTATGTGAACTCCCAAACCCTTTCCTTGATAGCTTACCTCTGTAATATCTGCTCCAGTTTCCACATGACGCTTCAACACTTTTAAAATTGGAATTCTACCAACGATATTACATTTTGCAACTAGAACATATTTATACGGAGAGGATAAAAAGAAATCCATGCTTCGTTGAACGCCCATTTTCGTTCCAAATTTCTCCTCACCACGTTGTGTGAAAAAGAATAATCCACCATTCTTTCTATCTAAATCCCACACTTTCCCTGAACCAATATGCTCCTTTAAAGAATTATGATGAGGGTGCGAAAACACGCCTACGCTATCAATTCCTGCATGAACCATATTTGAAAGCATGAAATCAATTAATCGATATCTTCCTGCAAATGGTAATGATGCAACAGTACGATTTTGAGTAAGTGGTGCTAAAGAGTCAATATCAGTTGTCGCATCAATGACACCTAAAATTTGTTTCGTTGTTATTCTATCCATAATATCCACCTTCCTTATCACTAATCTTGATGCATATATAGAACTACATCATCGCTATCTTCTTTTGGTTCAATAACAGTGTTATCCGGTATTACCATTCCTGGACCAATAATTGCTTTGTGAATTTTTACATTCTCTCCAACCGTTGCATCTGACATAATAACCGAGTCAGTTATCACACTATTATCTTCCACATGTACCCCTTGGAATATGACACTGTGGTCTATTTTCCCTTTGATTACGCAGCCCTCATTTATCAGAGAATTTTCAATGACTGCATGAGAGGCAATGTATTGCGGTGGATAGCTCGGATTTTTAGAATAGATTCTCCAATCTCTTTCATAAAGATCTAAAATATCATCTGAGTCAATGGCATCTTTTTCTCTTAATAAATCCATATTTGCTTCCCATAAACTACTTATTGTTCCAACATCTTTCCAATAGCCTTTAAATGGGTATGCAACTATTTTTTTCTTTTCCTCTAATAAAAGAGGAATAATATCTTTACCAAAGTCATTGCTAGAGTCAGTATCTTTATAATCTATTTCCAAAAATTCTTTTAATACGCTAGTTTTGAAAATATAAATACCCATCGAGGCAAGATTACTTTTCGGGTGTTCTGGTTTTTCTTCAAATTCAACAATATCCATATTTTCATTAGTATTCATAATGCCAAATCTACTTGCTTCCTCCCATGGAACTTCAAGAACAGCAATGGATGCATCAGCATCTTTTTGAATATGGAACTGAAGCATTTCTGCATAATTCATTTTATAAATGTGATCTCCAGATAAAATCAATACATATTCCGGGTCATACTGTTCAATGTATTGTATATTTTCATAAATCGCACTAGCTGTTCCTTTATACCATCTCAACCCTGAAGCTTCTGAATATGGTGGTAATACAGTAGCACCACCACTCGTTCTATCTAAATCCCAAGGACTTCCATTACCAATATAAGAATGTAAGACAAGTGGCTGATATTGTGTTAATATACCGACTGTATCAATTCCAGAATTTGTACAATTACTTAATGGAAAATCGATGATACGATACTTTCCCCCAAATGGAACTGCTGGCTTCGCTATGTTATTTGTTAACGCCTTTAATCTACTTCCTTGTCCCCCTGCTAGTAGCATTGCTATGCATTTTTTTGTCATTTTGTATTACTCCCCTTCCTCTTTTTTACTGGTCTTAACATTGTAACACCTAATGGTGGTATCGTTATTTCCACATGACATGATTGGCTATGAAACGGTTCATGAATGGTCTTCATTTTTTTCTTGTTTACCTGACCAGAACCGCCATATTTCGTGTCATCACT
>DAIDKD010000225.1 GCA_027451065.1 Bacillaceae bacterium
GATTGTCCGTTCTTGTCGGGGTTAGGGAATGGTCGTTTTTTACCATTCCCTAACCCCGACAAGAAAAGGAGAAATATCTATGTTGACAGGAAAACAAAAGCGTTTTTTACGCTCAAAGGCACATCATCTTACCCCGATTTTTCAAGTAGGAAAAGGTGGGGTAAATGAAAACATGATTCGTCAAATAGACGATGCATTGGAAGCACGGGAGTTATTAAAGGTAAGTGTACTGCAAAACTGTGAAATGGACCGTCGTGAAGTTTCAGAAATATTAATAGAAGGTACAGGTGCTGAGTTGGTACAAATTATTGGAAATACAATTGTATTATATAAAGAATCACGTGAAAATAAAGAAATAATTTTACCTAGGTGATAAGAGTATGGCACGTATAGGAATTGTCGGCGGAACCTTTGATCCAATCCACACCGGACACCTTATCATTGGAAACGAAGTAAGGGAAGTACTGAACCTTGATGAAATTTGGTTTATGCCTAACAAAATTCCTCCTCATAAAGAGAGTATACCTATAGCGGATAAACATCGCCTAGCAATGATAAAATTAGCGATAGCGGATAATCCTTTTTTTTCTTTAGCAACTGATGAGTTAGAAAAGGGAGGAGCATCTTATACATATGATACGATGCTCATGCTAAAGGGGAAGTATCCGGAGCATACCTTTTATTTTGTCATTGGTGGAGATATGGTAGAGTACTTGCCGGAGTGGTATAAGGTTGAGGAATTAATGAGCCTTGTTCAATTTGTTGGTGTAACAAGGCCTAAATTCACGTTGGAGACACCTTATCCAATTGAAAAAGTAGAAATTCCTGAACTTGCAATTTCTTCAACAATCATTAGAAAAAGAAGAAGGGAGAAACGTACCGTTAAGTACCTTGTCCCATTGGAAGTTCAAAATTACTTAGAAGAGTGGGGATTGTATGAATAGGGAGCAGGCATTACGAATTGTGGAGAAGCAGCTGACAAAAAAACGTTATGAGCATACCCTTGGTGTTGTCAGTGCCACAGTGGAATTGGCGAAGCAATACGGAGTAGATGTACAAAAAGCGGAATTAGCAGCTATCTTTCATGATTATGCCAAGTGTATGGCAACTGATGAAATGGAAAAAATAATCAGAGACAATCATTTATCTGCTGATGTGCTTACCTATAACAAAGAACTATGGCATGCTATAGTAGGAGCTTATTTGGTGGAGCATGAAGTTGGAATAAAAGACCAAGATATACTACAGGCTATTTTATATCATACAAGTGGTCATGAAAATATGACTAAACTAGATAAGATAATCTATGTTGCAGATTATATTGAACCAGGAAGAAACTTTCCGGGAGTAGACAGAGCACGCCAGCTTGCCGGAGAGGATTTAGATAAAGCATTGCTATTTGCGCTAAAAAATACAATTAGCTTTTTAGCCGAAAAGGAAAGTTTGATTTACCCATTTACGTTTCAAGCGTATAATAAAATAATAAGAACTTTTGGAGGTTGAATGAATGGAAGTACGTGAAATAATGTTACTTGCTGTAAAGGCAGCAGATGATAAAAGAGCAGAAGATATTGTTGCATTAGATGTGAAAAATATTTCTACAATGGCGGATTATTTCGTTATATGCGAAGGTAACAACGAGAAGCAAGTGCAAGCAATTGCGAGAGAAATCAAAGAAAAAGCTGATGAAGCAGGCGTTTCTGTAAAGCGCTTGGAAGGGTTTGATCAAGCACGTTGGATTTTGATTGACCTTGGTGATGTAGTTGTTCATGTATTCCATTACGAAGAAAGAAATTACTATAACCTAGAACGTCTTTGGGGAGATGCGCCACGAGAAGATGTAATGGCTGAAATATAATGTCTTACGGAAGATTTGCATATTTATATGATACGCTAATGAGTGACGTTCCATACGAAAGATGGATAGCCTATATGGATAGGTTTATTTCTCAAAAAAATACCAAGGTTCTAGACCTTGCTTGTGGTACAGGAACAATTACTGAGAAGCTTCTGGAAAAAGGGTACGATGTAACAGGAGTTGATTTATCTGAGGAAATGCTGGCAGTAGCAGCTGAAAAATTATCTCGTCGAGGCTACAATATTCCTCTTTTTACTCAAGACATGGCAGAATTAGCAATTGATGAAACCTTTGATGCAGTGACGATTTTTTGTGATTCACTTAATTATGTAGTCGATGAAAATGATGTAAAAGAAACTTTTGCTCGCGTTTATCATCATTTAAATGAGGGTGGCTTATTTTTCTTTGATGTACATTCATTGTTTAAAATACATGAAATTTTCATAGATAAAACATTTACTGTAGACGAAGAAGAAATCGCGCTGATTTGGAATTGCTTTGCAGGCGAAACACCTAATACTGTAGAGCATGAGATGACCTTTTTTGTGCAGGATGAACAGGAAGATTATTATCATCGTTTTGACGAAATTCATATACAACGTACTTTTTCAACAGAAACATATGAGCAATGGTTGGAAGAGGTTGGATTCCAAGTAATCAGTATTACATCTGATTATGGAGATAGTGAGGTAGAAAAAGATTCTGAGCGAATATTTTTTGTGGCGAGAAAAGCTTCACTTTAACCGGTATGAACGGACAAGTAGGTAAAAGAAAACTGCCCCCCCATATACAAGGTATCGTAATTAGGATTTTGCCTAGAAGATATCTCGCATATGGGGGATTTTTACGTGGATTAATCATTTCTTTCTGACAGACCCTTCTGTGTTTTTTCCGTAAATAATCTAGAAAGGAAATGTGCCACGAAAGTAATACAAACCCATAATAATGTAAGAGTGGTGACAAATACCATAGAAATATACGTCCAATACTGTTCTTTAAGTTGATAAGAAACAACTCCTAGACCAATAGCAAGGAGTATACAATCAAGGATTAAATCACATCTCGTATTTGGATATCTACTTTTTAAAAGACTAGATATCCAAAGAGATATGATAGAGAATAAAATACAGAATGTGATAAACAATACAAGTGTGACCACAGGAATCCCCCATTTCCGTTTCATTATACTTTTCATAATATTTTAATATAAAATACAGAAGAAAACAAAGAATTCGAGTATGGTCTTTGCGGAATAGTAGCTATATTTATTATATGGGGAGAATATCGTGGGTGCCATATATTGATTAGATGGTTAGACTTGAAAAGCCTAAAATACTTTTCAGAAAGACATTCTTCTCTAGATTATCAATAGTTGCTATTGATAACTTTTTCAAAGTGAGTCGAAAATTTGTCAGAAAATGGTGATTATTATAGGATTTTCCATTGACAGAAGATAGCTTCTATTTTATGATATTATTACAAGTTTTGGAAATAATTACAAAAAGTATTTGTTTTTTTTCTGAAAATTATAACGCAGGAGGAGTAGAAAAAATGAGCAACAAAAAACAAGCGGTTGCTAAAAAAACGTTTGTTGTGCGCATGCTGGATGTGATTGAAACAGTTGGGAACAAGCTTCCTGATCCTTTCATGTTATTCGCACTACTAACATTAGCAGTCATATTAGCATCTGCATTATTATCTTGGATGGGTGTGAGTGTAGAGGACCCTCGAAATCCAGGAGAAGTATTAACAGTTATGAATTTATTAAGTGCAGAAGGCATAGAGTATATGTTTTCTAGTTTGGTTAGTAACTTCACTGGTTTCGCACCTCTTGGCAGTGTATTGGTTATTATGCTGGGCATTGGTATTATGGAGCAAACTGGTTTATTGGGGACTTCCTTACGTGCCTTAGTAATGGCTGTTCCGGAAAAAATGATTACAGCAACCCTTATATTTGCATCTGTTATGGCTAGTATTGCGGCTGATGCTGGATATGTAGTATTAGTTCCTCTTGGTGCAGCACTATTTATTGGTATGGGACGTCACCCTTTGGCAGGTCTTACTGCTGCCTTTGCAGGGGTATCAGGTGGATTTTCTGCTAACTTAATGATAACGTCTTTAGACCCTCTATTAGGAGGGATTACGGAGATGGCACTTGAGCCGTTTGCACCAGATTACAACTTCAATGTAGCTGGTAACTTGTTTTTTATGGCTGCCTCTGTATTCCTTATTACAATAATTGGAACCCTTGTAACGGAAAAAATTGTTGAGCCTCGTCTTGGTACATATAAAGGAGATCAAAAGGCAGAAGTTGAAGAGCTCACTGATCTTGAAAAAAGAGGAATGAAGTTAGCAGGTATCGCTTTACTTATTACTGTTGGATTATTATCACTGCTAGTCGTTCCTGAGTGGGGGCCACTTCGTGGAGACGGTGATATTGTTAGTTCACCATTCTTTACTCACTTAGTAGCGGTATTGTTAATTGCCTTCTTAGTACCTGGTTTGGTATATGGAATAGTAACAAAAAAAATTACAAAAAGTAGCGATGTATCAAAACAATTTTCTGATACGATGGCTAGCATGTCTTCATTTATCGTGTTAGCATTTATTGCTGGACAATTTGTAGCTTTCTTTACTCAAACAAACCTTGGAATGATTCTTGCTGTATCAGGAGCAGAACTACTAAAGAACATTGGACTTACAGGCTTCCCGCTTGTTGTAGTTTTCATGATTATTTGTGGATTCATTAACTTATTTATCGGATCAGCATCTGCTAAGTGGGCATTAATGGCTCCTGTATTTGTTCCGATTATGATGCAACTGGGCTTCACTCCTGAATTTACGCAGCTTACTTACCGTATTGCTGATTCGGCAACAAATGTTATTTCACCATTAATGACATATTTTGCACTAGTTGTAGCATTTGCTCAAAAATATGATAAGAAAATGGGACTTGGAACACTCATTTCAACAATGCTTCCGTTCTCTATTGCCTTCTTCCTTGGTTGGATTCTCATGTTATTTGGCTGGATGTTATTAGATTTACCAATTGGACCAGGAACAGGAATTTGGTTATAATGAAAACTTTGTATTAACAGACAAATATAAATAGAAAGCTGATAATCAGGCAGCTGCTATCAAAGCATGCCAATATGATTATCAGTTTTTTGTAGTCAAATGATATTGACAAATTGATATATTGAGATAAAATAGATGATGGAAAGAGATACTAGCGTTTTAGTCAGTTCTTCACTTTAAATTGTTCTTCTATTTTGACTATTTCACGGGAAAATTTTTCATGGGTGGCCTCGATAAGGGCTTCAAAGGCACCCTTTGTTTTTTCTTCTAAAACCTCAATACCTACTCCGGTAATGCCTCCTTTGACAGAAACCTTTTCTTGAAGTGTCGGGAGAGAATAAATTTGTTTTTCCAGTAAATTTCCCATTCCAATAATC
>DAIDKD010000226.1 GCA_027451065.1 Bacillaceae bacterium
ATCCGTGAAAAAGTTGGCGTAATGTTCGGGAACCCTGAGACAACTCCTGGAGGACGTGCATTGAAGTTTTATGCAACTGTTCGATTAGAAGTACGTCGTGCAGAGCAATTAAAGCAAGGTACTGATATTGTCGGAAATAGAACGAAAATAAAAGTTGTTAAGAATAAAGTGGCTCCGCCATTCCGTACAGCAGAAGTAGATATTATGTATGGAGAAGGTATTTCAAAAAATGGAGAAGTCCTTGATATCGCTTCTGAGCTTGATATTGTTCAAAAAAGTGGAGCTTGGTATGCCTACAACAATGAGCGCTTAGGACAAGGTAGAGAGAATGCAAAAATATACTTAAAAGAGCATTTAGAAGTCCGTTCAGAAATTGAAGGAAAAGTAAGAGAACATTATGGATTAGATGGTGAGCATCTTGCTCCAGAAACAACAGATGAAGAAGAGCAAGACACTTTACTTTAGTATTTCAGAATATTAGCAAGAGCAGGCAATCCTGTAAGACCTATGAAATGAAGGTCAGAGGGATTGTCTGCCTTTGGATGTAATAATCGGGGTGTGTGAATTGATTGCTTTTCCAATTCACGCATCCCGATTATTAAATCTTCTGTATAACTTGACAATGGTATGCACCACCTATACAATGAAGTTATGTATTCTAATATTGTATTGTATAGAATGTGAAATTTGAAAATGTAATTGAAATTTTATAGCAAAGAGGAGGTGGACGAAATGGACCAAATTACTGCTCTCATCTCCATATTGCTTGCCGGAATCGGCGGTGTAGTTGTTGGATTTTTAGTTCGAAAATACATTGCAGAAGCCAAGATTAATGGTGCAACGAATGCAGCTAATCAAATTCTTGAAGACGCGAAACGTGACAGTGAGGCTTTAAAGAAGGAAGCATTGCTTGAAGCGAAAGATGAAATTCACAAACTCCGTACTGAGAAAGAAACGGAAATTCGTGAACGAAGAAATGAGCTTCAAAAGCAAGAGAACCGCTTAATGCAAAAAGAGGAAAACCTTGATCGTAAGCTGGATGCACTTGATAAACGTGAATCTCAGCTTGAAAAAAGAGAGGATTCTCTTGTTCAAAAACAACAACAAATTGACGTATTGGAAAGCAAAGTGGAGGAGTTAGTCCATAAACAAGAGGAAGAGCTTGAAAGAGTATCAGGCTTATCACGTGAAGATGCTAGAAATATTATTATTGAAAATCTTGATCGTGAACTTTCCCATGAAACTGCAATTCAAATTAAAGAAGCAGAAACAAAAGCGAAGGAAGAGGCAGATAAGAAAGCAAAAAATATCTTGTCTTTGGCCATTCAACGTTGTGCAGCAGACCATGTTGCTGAAACAACAGTTTCTGTGGTGAACTTGCCAAACGATGAAATGAAAGGACGTATTATTGGACGCGAAGGTCGCAATATTCGTACGTTAGAAACATTGACAGGGATTGACTTAATCATTGATGATACTCCAGAAGCAGTTATTTTATCTGGTTTTGATCCGATTCGTCGTGAGACTGCACGAATTGCACTTGATAAACTAGTCCAAGATGGTAGGATCCATCCAGCACGTATTGAGGAAATGGTAGAAAAAGCAAAACGTGAAGTTGATGAATACATTCGTGAAGTTGGTGAGCAAACAACATTTGAAGTTGGTGTTCATGGCATACATCCTGATTTGATGAAGATTTTAGGAAGATTAAAGTTCAGAACAAGTTATGGACAAAATGTTTTAAAACACTCTATGGAAGTAGCTATGTTAGCTGGATTAATGGCAGCGGAACTTGGTGAAGATGAAGTGATGGCGAAGCGCGCTGGATTACTACATGACATTGGAAAAGCAATTGACCATGAGGTAGAAGGCAGTCACGTAGAAATCGGTGTAGAGTTAGCGACTAAATATAAAGAGAATCCTATCGTTATTAACAGTATTGCTTCTCACCATGGTGATACAGAACCAACATCCATCATCGCGGTATTAGTTGCGGCAGCAGATGCTCTTTCTGCAGCTAGACCTGGAGCTAGAAGTGAAACGCTTGAAAACTACATCCGTAGACTTGAGAAATTAGAAGAAATTTCTGAATCGTATGACGGCGTGGAAAAATCTTTTGCTATTCAAGCGGGTCGTGAAATTCGTATCATGGTGAAGCCAGATACAGTTGATGATCTTGAAGCTCACAGACTTGCACGAGATATTCGGAAACGAATTGAAAGTGAACTGGATTATCCGGGCCATATCAAAGTAACTGTAATCCGTGAAACCCGTGCAGTTGAATATGCAAAATAGAGTGAAACTGTATCAGCGGATATTGTTTCCACTTATAAATAGTTGAACCAAGCGGACATTTAGGAAGAATTTTGAGAAATGATGGCAATCACCTTAACCTTGAGAACAAGAGGGTTATGTGGTTGCCTGTTTTTGTGCAAAGATAGGAAAGTATAGGCTGGTTGAGGCTGTTCAAGGCGCTTGCGCTTTTCTTACTCTAAGAATATTGAAAGAGGTAAAGATAATGAAAATATTATTTATTGGCGATGTAGTAGGCTCTCCGGGGCGTAGTATGATACAAGAATATTTACCGATACTGAAAAAAAAATATCGGCCGACCATCACTATTATTAATGGAGAAAACGCGGCTAACGGGAAGGGGATTACGGAGAAAATTTATCGTAATTTCCTTGAATTAGGAGCACAAGCAGTAACTTTGGGAAACCACGCGTGGGATAACAGAGATGTTTTTGAATTTATTGATCGTGCAAAATATTTGGTTCGGCCGGCTAATTTTCCAGAAGGAACGCCGGGAACAGGAATTGTTTACGTCACATGTAATGAAATGGAAGTTGCTGTAATTAACTTACAAGGGCGAACCTTTTTGCCGGCTATCGAATGTCCTTTTAAAACAGCTGATAGGCTAATTGAGGAAGCTAGAAAAAGAACACAGTTGATTTTTGTCGACTTTCACGGGGAAGCTACAAGTGAAAAGCAAGCACTTGGATGGTACTTGGATGGAAGAGTAACAGCAGTGGTAGGGACACATACTCATGTTCAAACGGCTGATGAGCGCATTCTTCCAAAAGGAACGGGTTACCTTACCGATGTAGGAATGACCGGTCCATATGATGGTATTTTGGGTGTTGAAAAGGAAGCGGTCATCAAAAAGTTTTTAACAAGCTTACCAGTGCGTTTTGAAGTATCTAGTGGGCGTACTCAATTAAGTGCTGTGCTACTGGATGTTTCACCAACAACAGGAAAAGCAACGAAAATAGAAAGAATATTAATAAATGATGATCATATTGAAATAGGATAATCGAGTAAAAAAATGTAATAAAAAAGTAAGAATTTTTGCAAATTTGCAGAAGGAATATCCCCCGTACAAATAGAATACATATTAGTGTATGAATCTATATGTATTGGAAATAAGGGGGAAGCCAGTAATGGAAATATTAAAAGTTTCAGCAAAATCGAATCCAAACTCTGTAGCAGGTGCACTTGCCGGTGTATTACGTGAGCGTGGTGCCGCGGAAATTCAGGCTATTGGAGCTGGTGCGCTAAATCAGGCGGTTAAAGCAGTAGCGATTGCTAGAGGATTCGTAGCTCCAAGTGGTGTGGATTTAATTTGTATTCCTGCATTTACAGATATTCAAATTGATGGCGAAGAAAGAACTGCAATCAAACTAATTGTTGAGCCCCGATAAGAAATTAGGGAAAATACAGAAAATAACTTAACAATCCTTTCTATCCTTGATATACTTAGGATAAAGGGGATTGTTATTTTTCTAGCGGTTAAATCAAATAACTGTTCCTTTTAGGCAATCCTAAAGAAAAAGTAGACTTGATGCTAGACATTCGAATCGGAGATATAAAATATATACTGTTGAATGCGATGCGGTAAATAGGGAGAGAAGGAAATGAGAATATTTGATGCACATTGTGATATATTATGGAGGTTGTGGGAAGACAGATACATATCCTTTCATGATGGACCAGGAGTACAAGTTACATATAAAAACTTAATGAAATATCCAGGGAGTATTCAATGTATGGCCATTTATGTCCCTGAAGAAGTACCTGCTTCAAGGAAGTATGAAGTTGCTTTGGAAATGGTGGACATTTTTTATGAAAAAATTGTCAAACCTTATGAAAATGTAAAGGTGATTCTAGCAAAAGGGGATGTTCAAGCACTAAAGGATAATGAAATTGGTGTCATGTTAACTCTTGAAGGTTGCGATGCCATAGGGAATGATTTAACTCGGTTGCGGACATTATATCGCTTAGGAGTTCGTTCTGTAGGTTTAACTTGGAACTATGCAAATACCGTTGCGGATGGAGTATTAGAAGAACGTGGAGCTGGTTTGACAAATTTTGGTAGGAACTTTATTAAAGAGTTGAATCATCTACGTGTATGGACGGATGTATCACATTTATCTTTAAATGGTTTTTGGGAAGTAATGGATAGAGCGTCATATCCGATTGCCTCTCATTCCAACTCTTATCATCTATGTCCTCACCCAAGAAATCTAACAGATGAGCAAATTCAAGCGTTGATTCAGAAGAATGGTCTCATTGGAATAAATTTCTATCCGCTATTTCTAACTGGAGGAGAAGCTACGATTGCTGATATTTTAATGCATATAGAGCGTATGTGTGCATTAGGTGGAGAGTTCCATATTGGGTTCGGTTCGGATTTTGATGGGATTGACAATACACCGATAGGACTGGAAAGCTATCAAAAATATGAAGATCTCGTAAACGAACTGATGAAACATTACTCAGCAGAGCAAGTAGAAAATTTCCGATTCAATAATTTTGTAAAGAAAATTATTTGAGGCTGAAGGAATAAGAAAGAGAAAGCAAGAAATAAGTTAAGTAGACTTCGTAGAAAGCTACCATTATGGTTGCTCATGGTTTATGCCTTGAACGTTAGGCACTTACTATGAGTTTGAACAATTTTCAGTAATGAGACTGAAATGATTTTCTTCAGGCTGCTTGCGACCTGTCATCTCCATGTACAGATTTGAGCGGAGGCGGAAGATTTTTCAGCTGACCACCAATCCCAACAATGCCTTTTAAATTACTTACTAACGAGTTAGAAAATTTCATGCGTTTATCGTGTTTTTTCCTTCTTCGTATTGTGTAATTCTGCAGTTGGATATATACTAAATAGGCGTGTATACAATGTAGAAAACAAATTGTGATAAGATTGATGGAAGGAGATTATCATGAACGAGCAACAAAGAAAACAAGCAACAGCAGTAACAAACACTGCTGAGAAAGACTATAGCAAATATTT
>DAIDKD010000227.1 GCA_027451065.1 Bacillaceae bacterium
ATCAGCGGCTTTTTGATATTGTTATGTACTGTAATGATGATTGTTGTTTTTCTCCTTGCAAAATTTATGGGTGCTCCACCAGTAGCTGTTCCTGAAACGACTGTATTCTACGACAGTAAAAATGCTGAAATTGGGGAAATATCCGTTGGTGGAGAGAGACATTGGGTGACCTTAGAAGAAATTTCCACTTCCCTTGTCAATGCAACATTAGCGATTGAGGACCAATCATTCTATGAGCATCATGGCTTTGACTTCAAACGGCTAGCCGGTGCTATTATTGCTGATATAAAAGCAATGGCCAAGGTTCAAGGTGCAAGTACCATTACACAACAATATGCGAAAAATTTATACTTAACTCAGGAAAAAACCTTTCTAAGAAAACTAGCAGAAGCTTGGTATACAATCCGTTTAGAGGTAAATTACTCGAAGGAACAAATTCTTGAAGGGTACTTAAACACAATTTACTACGGCCATGGTGTCTATGGTGTTGAGGCGGCAGCACAATTTTACTTTGGAAAAGCAGCAAAGGACATCACTCTGGACGAAGCTGCAATGCTTGCTGGCATTCCAAAAGGACCGAGCTATTATTCTCCTTATAACAACAAAGAAAAAGCTATCAGCAGACAACAACTCATTTTATCAGCGATGGAGAAGCAACATATGATTTCCAAAGAAGCCTTGACAACTGCTTTACAAGAACCTTTACACCTACAACCATTTGAAAAGGAAAACGACAAAACAATTGCTCCTTATTTCCAAGATGAAGTAAAAAAAGAATTGGAAACAAAGGCCCACATTAGCAAAGAACTAATCGAAAAAGGAGGGCTCCGTGTTTATACTACCTTAGATAAAGATATACAAGCAGCAGCAGAAAAACAAATTGCCGTAACAATCCCTGACGCTACTGAGATTGAAACTGCCCTCGTTGCTATGAATCCCAAAACCGGTGAAGTAAAAGCACTAGTTGGAGGACGAAATTATACGAAGAGTCCTTTTAACAGAGCAACCCAAGCCCTTAGACAACCTGGTTCTACCTTTAAGCCCTTTTTATACTACGCAGCTCTTCAGAAAGGATTTACTCCTACCACACAGTTGAAAAGTGAATATACATCCTTCTCCTATGGCGGGAGTCAGACTTATACACCGGAAAATTACCATGGCTACTATGCCAACGACTTTATTTCTATGGCTCAAGCCCTTGCTGTTTCTGATAATATTTATGCTGTCAAAACCCATCTGTTTTTAGGAGAAGATGCCCTGTCGACAACAGCACAGCAATTTGGAATCAGTGCAAAATTGGACAAAGTTCCTTCCCTTGCTCTTGGCGCCTCACCGGTAAAACCAATTGAAATGGTAAATGCTTACGGAATCATCGCCAATGGAGGTAAGGAAATCACACCTAGTTTTGTAAAAAGAGTAGTCGATGCTGACGGAAATATTTTATATGATGCAAAACTAGGCAGCAAACAGATCCTAGATGAAGATACTACCTTTGTTTTAACAGATATGATGACAGGAATGTTTGACACTAGCTTAAGCGGATATACAAGCGTGACAGGACAAAGTATTGCAAGTAGCCTAACTCGTCCCTATGCAGGAAAATCAGGATCTACAAAGGCAGATAGTTGGATGATTGGTTTTTCTCCTCAGCTTGTTACAGGAGTGTGGATCGGCTACGACCAAGGAAAAAACATTGATGACAAGCAAGAACAAAAATACAGCAAACAAATTTGGGCAAATTTCATGGAAGATGCTTTACAGAATACAGCAGTTGAGCAATTTCAACCTACCCAAAATGTTGTCGGAGTTGCAGTGAATACCGAAACTGGAAAATTAGCAAATGATTCTTGTCCGAATTCTAGATTTACCTATTTTGTGAAAGGAACTGAGCCAACGGAATATTGTGCATCGGAAGAGAAGGAAGTAGAAACGAAAGAGGAACGGAAGAAAGAGGAGAAAGAGAAGAAATGGTATGAGAAGTGGTTTCCGTTTTGAGACTATTGTTCTTTTATTTGAGTATTTTCCTCTATACTGGCTTTGTTTTTGACTGCTTGCATTAGAAATTTTACCCCCAAAATAATCATACATAAGTTGTGATAACTTAATAAATAGTTAAAAAAACTCCCCCTAACTATGTCAGGGGGAGTTCAGATTGTCGAGAAATCTCTTGATACCTTCAAATGATTCTTTTGCTTCAATAAGGAATTTGTGTCTACTACAGCACCGCCATCAACGTTTTTTTACAATGGCAATTTTTTCATCATGTGCGTTCCTTTTCAAGCAACCTTGTGTAATCTCTAGTCGCTTCTTCAAAAACAGCCAGAGGGACCACTCCTAAAGATGCGTCTGTATGGTACAAAATACGGTTGGTTGCAGCAACTTTCTTTTGTCGCTCTTTCATTTTTTGAATCCGCTCTTCCCCTAACTCATGACGTTTGGCAGGAATGTCCTCAAAGGAGAAAATCAAGTTTCCATTTTCAAACTGATTTTTTTCCACAAACTGTATTTCTTTCTTTGCAAAATGAGTGTGGAGCAAGTCTCCTGTCTGCAAGTACAAAATACCACCTCTGTTGATTGCTTCTGGAGTCACATGCCCAATGGCCGCCCCTCTCGTCACTCCTGAATAGCGTCCGTCACTTACCAATGTCGCCACTCGTCTTAGCTTAGCGTTAGTGTTGATGTACTGCATTGGCGTGAACATTTCAGGCATGCCAAATGCTTCCGGTCCTTGTCCGCTGATAATAATAGTAACTTTCAGCACGTTTCGCTCAAGCATAGTATCAAACATTGCATCATATTCCATATTCATATCTTTCTCATACCCTTGTGGATCGTTGTGCTCGTACATACGACGTAATAAAGAATACGAAAAGACTTTTTGTTCTTTCAATTCCTGCAAGATATTTGGGTTTAGCAAGCTATGATTCGCTTCGTCTTCGTTTTCAAAGTAAAGAACAAAAGAAACTTTCTGCTCAAATTCGGCAATCAAGCTGCTTGGCATACCACTAATTTTTACAACAGCATTGGTGAAGAAATTACTTCTTAATACCTCTACACCACTAAACTCTCGGCGAGGCTTAGAAAGGATAATAGGATTTTCTGCTACATTCTCTGCTGAGAGATTCTCCTCATTTGCAAGCCTCTCTCTCCACGTTTTCCCCGCTACTGTCGGTGCGTCCAGATCAATAGGAACTCCATTTCGTATCATCTCGAAAAATAGTGTTTCCATGCCTCTAATTTGTCCACTACAACATTGTGAAGCTAAAGCGAATATATCTCTTCCTTCCGTCAAACTATAGTCAAACAAATCAGGAATAGGATGGGCTTGATGGATTTTTTCCAACTCCCACAAATCGAATTGAAATCCTGCATACAGCATGGAAGCAATCATGTGCATAATTAAGTTGGTAGAAGCACCAGAGGAACTGTGGATTTTAATAGAATTTCTCACATTGGCAGCAACTATATTGCTTACACTGTATTCCCGTTTGTTGATAAGCTCTTTCATACTATCCACTACAATGTTGACCTGCTCTCTATTTATCGGTTGCGTCAACAATTCTACTTCCGGGTGAACAAGTCCCAATCCAGCAATCACATGTCTCGAGCTATTTCCTGTCCCGTTAAATGCACAAATTCCACCTTTCGTATCACAAGCCTCCACAGATAAGCTCATTTCAAAAGCTTCCTGTTCCTCTTTTGTCAAAAGTCCCTTCTGCCCCATTCGCTCAAAAATTCCTTGAAATGCTGTATTGGAAGAACATTGCAAAATATAGAGCATAGTATCCCGTAAATCAGCGGCAATTCCTTCTTCCCCAGCTTGCTCCGCTCTTTGTGCCAATGCTTCCAGATCCTTTTTTACTTCATCAGGAATTGTTCCACCTTTTAACACGTGGGCTGGTGCAAACGTGGCAAAAACAGGAGCTTCTCCACGTCTTTTTCGAATGAAATCCACGTGTGAAAGTGCATTAACAATGGCATAAGGTTGTTTATCGCAACTTTGAATAACAAATGCACCGTGATAACTATGGCTCTCCATTTGGCTTACAACCATATTAGTAATGGCGTTGCGACTTTCAAGGGAATAACTCATTCCTTGATTACTTTGCGCTGTCCCATCGCACATAACAGGTACAGAAAAATTGAAAGGCACCCCGCCATTTTTCCAAATTCTCAAGGCTGCCATAGCAATTGTCTTCGAATCTAGCAAATGCGCTGGATGATCAATAGATCCCCCAATTACAGCAATTCTTGGTGCATTTTTATTCAAACGAAGATAGATTTCTTCCAATGACCAGTCAACTGGAATACTCGTATCGCCCAACGCTATCCTAGATTGCTCTAGCAAAGCAGCAACACAAATAGGCTCATTAGTTCTACCTTGAATATTCTCTTTATACGGATTTATCTCACTATCAATAATCGGGAACATTCCCAAACCTCCTCTAAAAAATGTAGGTGGATCTTTCAGCTTCTCTTGGAAAATGTTCTCTCTCACCAAAGTCACTTTTTACTTCGCATGAGAAAAGTAATTTTACAATGAGAAGCTAGCCACTAGAACTAGATTACTTATATAAATTATCCTGCTTCATTCAGCAGGCTTACTTTCGGTTCTTTTCTCAATAGGTATTCCAATTTGCTTTTAAAGAATCCTATAAAAGGTCCTAGGAACAATGCAGCTGCAAATGTACCTATGCTAACGGTCGCTCCCAAGAAGAATGCTATCGCCACACATACAATGTCTACTACTAGTCTTGTGGAACGATAAGAAACTCTTCTTCCTGCCATCTTCTCTAAAACAATTCCGACTGCATCGTAAGGGATCATACCCAAGTTTGCTACCATATACATTGCCACACCGAAGGAAAGGAGGAGTAACCCTACTAGTGCAACAAGTAGCCTTGCCGTAATGGACGTATCCGTCCCGAGAAAATCTCCAATCAGCCAATTAAAAAAGTCAATGATATAGCCTAATCCAAACAGTCCAAGCATCGTTCCTACTCCAATGACTTCCCTTGCTTTAATAAAAATAAACATAATTACTATCGCATTAGACATAAGCATCATACTTCCCAGACTTATTGACGTCAATTGGCTCAATCCATTATTAACTCCTGTTGCCATTGCCAAAGCTGTTTGTAGCTCGGCCGATGAACTAGCACTTGGATTGGCTACCAAATAGGCATTAATTGATTGAATTAATATTGTTTGATAATTAGACAAACCATCAACCGATGATACTATTTGGGAACTACCACTAGCCAAA
>DAIDKD010000228.1 GCA_027451065.1 Bacillaceae bacterium
TTTGGGAATTAAATAGTTTACTATTCTCAATTAAGAAGGATATTGAAAAATATAGGGATAATTAAGAAAAGGGCGATAGCCCTTTTGTAATATAGGAGATATCATTATGGAAGAAAAGTTATTATTAAAACAAGTTATATTGCTGCGATATGAGGGGGGAAGTACATGACATGATAATTAATAGCAGATTACAGAGGGAATTGCAGATCATACAATATTTATTAAAAAAAAGGGGACACTGTGAGGTGAGAGTTGATGAACTTGTGAGTTTAGTGAATACGAGTGAGGGTACCGTTCTATCTGATATCAATCGCATTAATAAAAATTTTGCTTATCTCTATATAAACATAACATCAGATGGCCAAGTATCATTAAATTGCCCTGATCACGTAGGGTTAGAATATGTATATAGAAAAATAATGGAGGAATCTTTAGAGTTTCAAATTCTTGAATATTTATTAACAGATCCTAAACAACCATTATTTGTGTATATAGACAGATTTTTTATTAGTGAGTCTAAATTTAGAAGAATTATTAGCAAATGGAATAGAATACTTTCTAATAGAGGGCTACCTGTTTCGATTAGTATATCTCCTGTAGTTGCACTTCAAGGAGATGAGATGACTATTCGGAAGTTGTATTATCGCTACTTGATTGAAAAATATGAGGCAGATTTCCATCATAATTTTTTTAAAAAAAGGTATACTCTTTGGGGTCTAGTGAAACGTATCAGCTCTACTTATTCAATAGAAGTCGCTCATGAGACGAAAAAAAAGCTGAGCTACTGGTTATATGTTTGTATACAAAGAATGAAAAACGGATATTATATGGAAAAGAAGCGTACAGAAACGAAAAAAAGAATCGCTCAACTGCTATATAATAAGATTAGTAGGAATTCTGTGTTTACAGCACAATTTTCTTATGAAAACCAAGTGGATTTTTCAGTTGAGGTTTTGTTTGACTTGATGGAAACTTATGGTTTTGGATCGCTTCTATCAGGAGAGGCAATGATAGGGTTACATGATCATGAAAATGAGAAAACAGGTCTATCTTTGAAAGCAGTAAGAGATTTTTTATTTTCTTTCTTTGATTCTGTGAATTATCAAGATGCATCTTTTGATTTAACAGCGGTTGCAGTACATAGGTTTCTAAATTTTATAGATGTTGTTCAGTATTTTTTCTATGACCCTTACCGAGGGTATAAGGAGTATATAAAAGTAGAAAATCCTCAGTTTGTCTTATTATTTGAAAAGCATGTAGAAGAATCCTCCTTACCCGATTATATAAAGGGAAACAATGTGTTGAAGGACGAACTGTTATACTATATTGTTTTTTATACAAAAACAATATTAGAAAAAGCAGTGCATCTAAAGAATCAGAAAAAAATTATTATTTTAACAACATATTACTATAGATATGTGGAATGGCTAAAGGGAATGATTGAAAGGAAATTCCCTGGAACTGTTGCGGTGTCATTTTATCAATCGCATCAACTACAATTTGACGGGGACTATCTAGAGGACTTTGATCTTATTTTAACTAATTATGACGATTTACCTCGTCAACTAGAAAAGCGAGCTATCTACTTAGATGTGGGGGTTACTCCATACTTTTGGAGAAAATTAGAAAAAGAATTAAAGCAAAACCCACATGAAAATATCATTGAAATAGCTGATAGTAGGTAATTGTATAAAAAGTATCAGGGAATGGTGATATATCAATATTCCCTGATACTTTTTTATAGAAAAAAACTATTTTGCAATAAGTTATTATTACTGTGAGCAAGTTTTATTGGGGGTTGGCCCAGCTTCATTCATAGAAATAGATTTTTCGACAAAAAAACAGAATTTTCGAAAAAAAGGAGTCATATTTCCTCTTTTTTTAATAGTATTTTGACAACATGGGGTGAAACTTTACGTGTATCATAATTTAAAAGAGGATCATTAGATTATATGAAGTACTAAAATGGGAGGTGATTACATGAAAAAAAGAAGGAAATTATTGGTCACCGGCTTGTTTATCTTGGTGTTTTTCAACAATGATAGATTAATAAAAGCAGAGTCCTTCGAAAGTAAAGGCGAGGTAGGATTTTTAAAAAACAGTACTTCTCCACCTATAGTTAACCCGTTAGACCCTGATGTTGAATTGGAAATAGATACAGAAGGAAGCACTAGTGAGTTAAGTATTGATTATGCCTCTGACTTGGAATTCGGTAGTAATCAAATTAGCACTTCTGATAAAACATACTATGCCGCTGCAGATGTGCTAGTAGCGAAAGGCAGTGGGAAAGAAGTACTCGTTCCTAACTTTGTTCAAGTAACAGACAATCGTGGAACAAAAGTTGGATGGACTTTATCTGTAACTGCTTCGGATTTTACAACGGGAGATGGAAGAATATTAAAGGGAGCATATATAACGTTTAATCATGCCAATACATACGATGCAAATTCTACAGGAGATGCGCCGACTGTTGAACAGTCAATAGCTTTAGAACAAGTAGGGACTCCATACCCTATGATGATAGCTGCTAATGGTCAGGGGAGTGCAACTTGGGGAATATATTTTGCTGGAGGTGAAGATGACACGGGAGACTATTCTGTTACATTAAGTGTTCCTGGAGAAAGTACAAAAATGGCAGATACCTATACATCAACATTAACTTGGAATTTAGCTGAAACACCATACTAATGTAAACAAATCTAGTGCTAGCAATGAGATTGATTTGATAGTAGTCGATTGGGGGAGTGACTGTGAAACAACGATTCATACATATTTGTGTGCTCATACTCAGTATCTTTATTCAATTAAATAATACAAAGGTTGTGAGAGCTGCAGAAATGAATTTTTCTGTGAAGGCAGCTCTTCCAAAGAATCAAATCAATCACAATATAGGGTATTTTGATTTGCGAATGAAGCCTGAGCAGATTCAAACTATCCAAGTGATTTTAGAGAATAGCACGAATGAAGAAGTTGTTGTAGAGGTATATCCTAATGTAGCTACTACTAGTAGTATAGGTAACGTTGATTATAGCGAAGCAAATAGCGAGTATGACGATTCCTTAGCGTATCCATTTTCGGAATTGGTTACTACAGAAAACGAGGTGAATATTCAGCCACACAGTTCTTATACGTTAGATGTAACAATTCAGATGCCTGAAGAAAGTTTTGATGGAATGATTCTTGGTGGATTATATTTTATTGAAAAAGATACGGATGCTGAAAATAGTGAGGAATCCGTGAAAGCAACGCAGGTGGAGAACAGATTTTCTTATACGATTGGTGTCAAACTAACTGAAACAGATGTTCAAGTGACCCCTGAGTTGCTATTAAATAAAGTATATCCTTCACAAGTAAATTATAGAAATGTTGTGAATGTTCATTTGCAGAATCCGACAGCGACTGTTATCGAGAATTTGGAAATTGAGGCGGCTGTTTATAGTAAGAATGGGAATAAACTTCTTTATCAAATGAATAAAGGAAAAATAACGATGGCGCCTAATTCCAATTTTGATTATGGAATTAGTTTGGAAAAACAAAGGTTTAAGTCAGGAGTATATCGACTGGAAATGACTGCAGTTTCTGGTGAACAGCAATGGGAGTGGACAGAGCTTTTTACAATTGAAAAAGAAGAAGCAGAGTTTTTTAATAGTGAGGCAGTTGAACTAGAAGAATCTGCTTTGAAAATTTGGTTATGGATTTCCGTGTGTTTAGTTGGTGGAATTGTAATAATATTTGTCATTACAAAGAAGAAGCGAGGTGACATGAGTTCGTGAAGAAAAAGCGATATTTGCATCCGATTCGTTCGAAAAAGAAAATGAAGCATTATGGAAGAATACTTCTTCTATTAAGTATGATTCTCTTATTTGTTCAACAACTGAATGTATTAGGTATTTTTAATAATATTGAGACAAAAGCACAGGAGGAAAGTGATGACCAAATTGTAGCACTAGAAGAACGGGAAGAAAGTGATGATCAAGCTGTAGCATTAGAAGCACAGGAGGAAAGTGATGACCAAATTGTAGAAATAGAAGCGCAGGAAGAAAATGATAATCAAATTGTAGAAACAGAAGAGCAAGAGGAAAGTGATAATCAAATTGTAACAACAGAAGAAACAATAAATGAAGCGCAAGTAGCTGAAGAATCCACTCAATTATTGAACGCAGAAGATGGTGTGGCGGAAGTTTATCATGCAGATGACTATTATAATGCTTTGTTGAACACATCAATTCACACCATAAATATTCATGCTGATTTTTCAATGAAAGCATATGGAGACGCACTAGAAGTATGGAATGATTTAGCGCCGCGTTACAGCAGGGATTTAGTGATTAATGGCAATGGCCATACAATAGATTTTGCAGGGTTTATGATATGTTATGATGTTGGATCAAACTATCCAATGACTCTTACGGTAAAAGATCTCACAGCCTATGGAAGAAATTACTGGGGACCGTGGAGAATAAGAAATTATGCCTCTGCTGCCGGATCTGGAGGGTACGGTACAATACGATTTGAAAATGTTCAGTATTACGGAGCGCAATTAACATGTTCATGGGATGCGGATTTAGTCTTTGTTGGGGATAACTTTATTGAACAGATGACGTCTTATGTAAGCCCAATAGATGGTAAGACTTATAGTACTCAAGCGAATAATCAAGCAAATCTTGAATCAGTGAATCTTACAATTGAGGCAGGTGCTAGATATGTTGGTAAGACTGTTAACTCTGGAGGCTGGCATTTGCGTAATGGAGGAGTAGTTACCATTAATGAAGATGCAGTTGTTGAATTGTATTCGCCAGGTACCGGTGGAGAAGCGAATGGTAATACAGTTTTAGTTGAAGGTGATTTGACTATAAAAGATGGTGCTCAATTTCATATCTATAATGAGGCTCTCACAACCAATGTTAGACCAGCTATACAGGTGCGGAGTGGAGGGAGCGTTTTTATTAGTAATAAGGCGCAGCTCAATATTGATATTAATGGAAATCTGACCAATCGTGCAGCGATCTATTTGAGTCCTAGTGCTAGTTTTATCGTAGAAGATGAAGCGGAATTGAATATGACCTTGAGAAACCAAGGGAGTTCTAGTTACGATGCCATTTACGGAGAGGGGAGAAACACATTTATTGTCGGAAAAAATGCAGTTTTTGATGTAGCTGTAGATGGAACTGGAGTAAGGGAGGTTATCCAGTTCGCAGGCAATAATAATGTATTTCAATTTGCTGATGCGAAAAGAGTAAATTTACAATTAAATAATACAAATGCA
>DAIDKD010000229.1 GCA_027451065.1 Bacillaceae bacterium
ACAAGAACAGCATGGAAAGGTAGGGAAAATAAATGAAAGAAATTCAATATAAGCAGTTACAAGAGAAATTGTATTATGAGAAAATGGCAAATGGACTTCAAGTGTATATTCTGCCAAAACCTGAATTCAATAAAACTTATGCTACATTTACAACGAAATATGGTTCGATTGACAATCATTTTATGTCAATAAAAAACGAAGAGATGAAAGTTCCTGATGGAATTGCTCATTTCTTAGAGCACAAACTTTTTGAAAAAGAAGATGGCGATGTGTTCCAATTGTTTAGCAAACAAGGTGCAGCCGCGAACGCCTTTACTTCATTTACAAGAACAGCTTACTTATTCTCTTGCACATCTGATGTAGAAAAAAACCTTGAAACGTTAATAAATTTCGTGCAGGAACCATATTTTACAGAAGAAACAGTTGAGAAGGAAAAAGGAATCATCGGGCAAGAAATCAAAATGTACGATGATAATCCAGATTGGCGTTTGTACTTTGGGGCGATTGAAAGTCTGTATAAAAATCATCCAGTTCACATTGATATTGCGGGGACAGTGGAATCAATTGCTGATATTACGAAGGATTTACTGTACGATTGCTACGAAACATTTTATCACCCGAGCAATATGTTACTATTCATTGTTGGCCCTGTTAATCCAGAAGTTATTATGACTTTGGTTCGCAATAATCAAGATATGAAAGACTATCGTGAAAAACCTGAAGTAGAACGATTTTTTGATAATGAACCGACTGACAGAAATGAAAAGAAAAAAATAATCAAAATGAGTGTTCAAACACCAAAATGCTTAGTGGGAATAAAAGCAGATAACCCAAGCCGTCAAGGAAATGAATTGCTGAAAAATGAACTTGCTATTTCATTATTATTGGATTATTTATTTGGAAAAGGTTCAGATAAATATCAAGAGCTATACGAGCAAGGTTATATTGATGACTCATTTTCATTTGACTACTCAGAAGAATACGGTTTTGGCTTTGGGATGATTGGTGGAGATACGAAATTCCCTGAAGAACTCGCGAAGGAAATTCAACAAGTTTTATTATCAGTGCAAGAAAATCGCATTTCAGCGGATGTTTTAGAACGGGTGAAAAAGAAAAAAATAGGCAGCTTCTTACGTGCGTTGAACTCACCAGAGTTTATTGCGAACCAATTTACAAGATATGCATTCAATGAAATGAGTTTATTTGAAGTGGTACCAACATTAGAAGGAATTACAGCGGAGGACATAATGAATATCGCTGAATCCTTCTTGAAAGAGGAGAGAATCAGTGTGTGCCAAGTGTTACCTAATGACCTTTGATGAGTAAAAAAACAAGGATATTTATTCAGGTGGGCTGTGAGAATTGGGCGTTTTTGTCTTTTTCTCACAGCCCGCTGTTTATGAGAATGAACCAAAACTATGAACAAGAATAGAAAAAAATATGGAATTTCCCTTTCTTATTTTGTTAAAATAAAGTATGATATTGATTAGTGAGATAATCACATGAAATGATGATGACTGTTATATGATGAAACTGCGAAATAATCCTGAACAGGAATTACATATGATTTGATAGACAGCATACAAAAATAACAAAACAAGCCATTTTGACTGATTTGGCTTTGAATAATGATATTGAGGTGTTAGTAGTGACAGAGTTAGGACAAAAATTAAAAGAAGCCCGTGAAGCTAAAGGCATGACACTAAATCAACTGCAAGAAATAACAAAAATTCAAAAGAGGTATCTAGCAGCAATAGAAGAAGGGAAATATAATGTATTGCCTGGTGAGTTTTACGTCAAGGCATTTATTAAACAATATGCTGAAGCCGTAGGTATTAGCAAGGACGAACTAGCAACATTACAAGGGACGGTACAACCACAAGCCCCTGAGCAAGAAGTGAAACTAGAAAAAGAAACAAAGAAAGAAATGAAAAAAGAAGTAAAAAAACCAAAAGAAGAGAAGGAAGAGAAGCCTGTCGCAATGAGCAGGCAAAAAAGGACGGATGCTCCTTCACCAATATCTACTTCGCGTATTTCGGAGTTTTTACCAAGGATATTAGTGATAGTTGCAATTTTTGCTGTGTTACTAGCAGGTTGGTTCATAGCTCAGCAATTCACTTCAAACGATGCAAGAACAGCTCCTCAGCAAGGAGAGACAACAGATAATGTAGAAGGGAATCAGCCAGAAGACTCACCGCTAAACAGTGACAATGCAACGGACGAGGGCGAAGATACAGCTGATGAAGATGATACAACAGATGAAATTGAGCCTGAAGAAGAAACAGCTGCTCAAACATTAACAGTAACGGAGACAAGTGGGAACCGTTCGACAATGACATTGGAAAATGCTGATACTTTCGTTATTACATTAACAGCAGCTGAAGCTGGAGAAAGCTATGTGCAAGTTAGTAACAACGAAAATCAGGTGTTTTTCTCAGGAGTTCTCCAACGTGGTCAAACAGAAACAATTGATGTGTCTACGGAAGATGTAATTGAATTGAACATCGGAAGAACGTTGGATTTAACAGTTGAAATCAATGGTGAAGAGATGACATATCCAATTGCAACAAATGAAAGAGTTCATCAACGTATTACAATTGAGCGTGTTAGTGATACAGAATAGACTTTCTGTACAAACAAATACGTAGCGATTGGAGGAGAACAATGAATTTACCAAATAAAATTACAGTTGCCAGAATCTGTTTAATACCCTTCTTTCTAGTTGTCATGCTAGTAGATTTCGGTTGGGGAAGCTTTACAATTGAGTCGGAAGTGATTCCTTATACGCACTTAGTTGGAGCAGCTATTTTCATTATTGCGTCCACGACGGACTGGATTGATGGTCATTTAGCGAGAAAACATAACCTAGTGACCAATATGGGGAAGTTTTTAGATCCGTTAGCTGATAAACTACTTGTTTCTTCAGCGCTGATTGTTCTTGTTCAACTAGGAGATATTTCAGCGTGGGTTGCTATTGTTATTATCAGCCGAGAGTTTGCAGTAACAGGTCTGCGCTTGCTTCTAGCTGGTGGTGGAGAAGTCGTTGCCGCTGCTACTTTAGGGAAAATCAAAACCTGGATTCAAATCGTTGCTATTTCAGCGTATCTTTTGCATGATATCCCATTTATTTTTATTGGAATTCCATTTGCGAATATCGCAATGTGGGGAGCAGTTATCATGACAATTTGGTCTGGTTGGGACTATTTCGCAAAAAATAAAGATATTTTATTGTCGTCTATGTAGAAGGTTTAGAATGAGGCTGCCTGATACATTCATACTTGATGCGAATGCATCGACTATGGATGTATTAGGCAGCCTGTAAAGTTAGTAAAAGGGAGAGATTTCACATGAATGTGGAAGTGATCGCAGTTGGAACAGAATTATTATTAGGTCAAATAGCAAACACAAATGGGCAGTTTATCTCGCAACGGTTAGCGTTAATGGGATATAACTGCTATTTTCATACAGTTGTAGGTGATAATGAGGAAAGATTGTTGTCAGTAATTGAGAATGCTGTGAAGCGAGCCGATATTTTATTATTTACAGGTGGACTCGGACCAACAAAAGATGATATTACAAAAGAAGTAATCGCAGAATATTTAAATTGTAAGTTGGTTTACGATGAACCATCATTACAATCTATTTTAGATTATTATAAAAAGGTAAATCGTATTCCCGCAGAGAATAACAAGAAGCAAGCTCTTGTTATTGAGGGTTCTGAAGCTTTTTTTAATGACAATGGAATGGCACCGGGAATGGCAAAGCAAGTTGATGGTAAAACATATATTTTACTTCCAGGCCCTCCTACAGAAATGAAGCCAATGTTTCAAAAGGTAGAAGACTACTTCATAAAAAACATTGAAACAGATGGAAAAATATATTCAAGAGTACTAAAGTTTTTTGGTATTGGTGAGTCTCAATTAGAGGCGGAACTGGCAGATATTATTACTAACCAAACAAATCCGACTGTTGCACCTTTGGCAGCAGAAGGGGAAGTGACATTGCGTCTTACAGCAAAGGCGGAAAGTCAAGAAGAAGCAATGAGTCTGATTGATAGGACGGAAAGTACGATAAAAGCTATTGTGGGAGATTACTTGTATGGGTATGACCAAGATACCCTTGATGCAAAAGTGTTTTCTCTTTTGAAAAAAGCTCAGTTGACGATAGCTAGTGCTGAAAGTTTAACAGGAGGGCTCTTCGGTAACACGTTAACTGCTCACACTGGAGCTTCTTCCGTCTACAAGGGTGGCGTTATTTGTTATCAAAACGAAATTAAAGAACACATCCTTCATGTTCCCCAAACGGTTTTGACAAATGAAGGTGCTGTCAGTGCAGCATGTGCGGAGCAGTTAGCCCGAAATGTCCGCAAGTTGTTCTGTAGTCAAATAGGGATTAGCTTTACTGGTGTTGCAGGACCTTCTGAACTAGAAGGAAAGTCAGTGGGGACTGTGTATGTAGGTATCAGTATAGAAGGAAAAGGTGAGAAAGTTATTCCATTACAGCTTGCGGGTACTAGGGAGCAAATAAAAATGAGGTCTGCTAAACATGGATTTTCTGAGTTGATTCGCCTGTTAAAATTTAACGAATAAATGTTCGATTTTCTACTTGGCAAAAAGTAAAAAAAGAGATATTATATATATAGATGTGATTGCAAAAGGAGGAAATGATAAATGAGTGAACGTAAGGCAGCCTTAGATAAGGCATTGCAGCAAATAGAGAAACAGTTTGGGAAAGGCTCAGTGATGAAACTGGGGGAAAATACAGATAGAAGAATTTCCACTATTCCAAGTGGATCATTAGCTCTGGATATTGCTCTCGGAGTAGGTGGATATCCACGAGGACGTATCATTGAAGTATACGGACCAGAAAGCTCAGGTAAAACAACAGTAGCACTTCATGCGATTGCAGAAGTCCAAGCACAAGGTGGTCAAGCGGCATTTATTGATGCGGAACATGCCCTGGACCCTGTGTATGCACAAAAGTTAGGCGTAGACATAGACCAACTATTACTTTCTCAGCCAGATACTGGAGAGCAGGGGTTAGAGATTGCTGAAGCATTAGTTCGAAGTGGAGCTATTGACATTATTGTTATTGACTCTGTTGCCGCACTTGTTCCAAAAGCAGAGATTGAAGGAGAAATGGGTGACTCCCATGTTGGATTGCAAGCTCGTCTTATGTCACAAGCGTTGCGTAAGTTATCAGGTGCAATTAACAAATCCAATACTATTGCGATTTTCATCAAC
>DAIDKD010000230.1 GCA_027451065.1 Bacillaceae bacterium
GTATCCTTTCCCTTTATACATTCCCTCTAGCTCTGAAATAGATTTTCCGCTGAAGGCAGCATGCAGGGTAAGTAAATTGGCAACGCCTGGTTTATTTTCTGTATCGTATGCAACGACTCCATCTGAATCTGTAACAGCACTTTTTATTTTTTTTTCAATGGATTTCGGTTCTTCTAACAGATGGATAGTAGCTTTTGTGTTTGGATCAGACTTACTCATTTTCTTCGTCGGATCAGCAAGGGACATGATACGAGCTCCATGTTTTGGTATACGTACTTCAGGAATTGTAAAAATATCATTATATTGTTTGTTAAAGCGTTCTGCCAAGTCTCTTGTTAGTTCAAGATGCTGTTTTTGATCATCTCCAACAGGGACAACATCAGTGCTATATAATAATATATCAGCAGCCATCAATGGTGGATAAGTTAATAACGCCGCTGGTATTTTATCATGCTTTTGTGATTTATCCTTGTATTGTGTCATTCTTTCCAACTCACCGATGGAAGCAACACATTGCATAATCCATCCGGCTTGAGCGTGTGCAGGGACTTCTGATTGAATAAATAATATGGATTTCTCAGGGTCAATTCCTACAGCTAAATAAAGTGCAGCAAGAGAGCGGATGTTCTTGCGCAAAGCTAATCTATCTTGAGGAACAGTAATAGCATGTTGATCTACCACACAGAAATAACAGTCATTATCATGCTGTAGTTCTACAAATTGTTTCATTGCTCCAATATAATTCCCTAGTGTTACGACACCAGTTGGCTGAATTCCAGAAAAGATAGTTGACATTTTTTTACCTCCAATAAAGTTGAATTTTTATAATTTGTGAGAAATAGGCTTTGCACTCCGATTGTTGTTTTTTCACACAAAAAATCCATGAGTCTCCTAATAGATAGGGACGCATGGATTCGTGGTACCACCCTAATTATTTTGCTAATGCAAAATCACTCAATCTTATAACGGAAGATAACCGCTAAAGCCTACTACTAATTCAGGTTCGGTTTAGTGCTCAAAAGCCCATTCTATTATCAATCTTTGCTTGTTTTCACCACCCACAAGCTCTCTAGAAAAGATTTGATAATGTACTTTTCTTTCTCACGGCATATATATTTCGTATTTTTCGTTATTATATCAAATTGAAAGTAGCAATGCAAAGTCATTATTCCTTTTACAATAATAAGCTAAAAAGAAGTGTAAGCACTGCGAAAACAATTCCATTCAATAATAATGGAGTGGTTAAGAAGAATGTTTTTCGTTCATAAATCATTTCCTTACTTACCTTTTCATCCGTCAATTCAGATTGCTTCTTTCCGAAAGTTTTTTTGAAACCGTATTTTGTGATATTAAAGAAGCCGTTTTCTGTTAGGTAAAGAAATCCTCCAATCATCATGTAAAGAAGGGAAAGATAGAAAGCGCCATTGATAAAGCGAATCAAGAAACTTGTCCCCTCAACAACGAACGAAGTGACAATTGCCAAGATAATTGTTAAAGGGAAGAGAATTAGTGAGTTTTTATATTTATGCAGCAAAGTAGGCAACTCCTTTCCTTATACAATGTTATTGTTCGTTCTATTATACAGCAAAAAAGCCAGTAAGAATATTGAAAAAAATAAAATGAGAAAAGCTGAACAGAAGAATTGAAAATAATAAAAAAATTATGTAATATAGTTTTTAAGTAATTTTCAGAATGTAAGGAAATATTAATAAACTTTTCTGTTCTAATTATTTTTAATAGTCAGAAAAAGTGGAAGGGGAATTATAAATGGGGAAATACATTTTACAGAGAATGATCTACATGGTGATTACGTTGTTTTTAATTGCAACAGCAACATTCTTCCTAATGAAGCTTTTACCAGGAACACCATTAAGTGCACCGGAAAAATTAACACCGGAACAAGAGGAAATTGTATTGGAACAATATGGATTAAATGACCCATTACCAGTCCAATATCTTAATTATATGAAAAAACTATCTCAAGGAGATTTGGGAAAATCCTTTAAATACGATAATCGCGATGTAACAACAATGATTATGGAACGTATTGGGCCTTCTGCGCAATTGGGTGTACAAGCACTTTTACTAGGAACTTTTTGTGGATTACTTCTCGGAACTGTTGCTGCACTTCGAAATAATACTTGGGTGGATTATGGCGCTACAGTGTTTTCTGTTTTAGGTATATCTGTTCCAAGCTTTGTGCTAGGTGCATTATTATCTTACTTTGTAGGAGTGCAGTTGCAATGGCTACCAGCAGCCCTGTGGGATGGACCAGAATATACAGTATTACCAACAATTGCATTATCTGTAGGTGTGACGGCACAAATAGCACGCTTCACCCGCTCAGAGTTATTAGAAGTATTAAGTTCAGATTATATTGTCACAGCCAAAGCAAAAGGTATCAGTCAAAGGGCTGTTATCATCAAGCACGGGCTTCGGAATGCTTTGATTCCGGTTATCACTATTTTAGGACCTTTAGCAGTTGCTTTGGTTACAGGTACGTTAGTTATTGAACAAGTTTTTGCGATTCCGGGATTAGGTTCCCAATTTGTTCAGTCTATCATGACAAATGACTATGCATTAATTATGGGCGTAACACTTTTCTACAGCGCACTTCTTATTTTTGTTATTTTTATCGTAGATTTACTATATGGGGTTATTGATCCGCGAATCCGCTTAGTAGGAGGAAGCAAATAATGGAAAAGCTAAAGGAAATTTCACCAGATTTGTTTCAAGAAGCTGATAGAGAAGAAATAAATACTGAAATTATTACTCGCCCAAGTTTAACATTCGGACAAGATGTAAAACGTCGTTTATTAGGAAACAAAGCAGCAATAGTTGGATTGATAATTATTGTTGCTACTGTACTGCTAGCTCTTTTTGCGCCAGTATTTAGCAGTCATTCGTATAAAGAGCAGGATTTAGGCCGAGCGAAATTACCACCGAAAATTCAATTGTTGGAAAATGTTTCCTTCTTACCATTTGACGGTATCGACCAATATGGAAATGATCCATATACAGAAAGAGGTATTGAAGAGAACTATTGGTTTGGAACTGATGAATTAGGAAGGGATATTTGGACAAGAACTTGGCAGGGTACAAGGGTATCTCTGATTATCGGTGTAGCAGCGGCACTTATCGACATGATTATTGGTGTAACCTACGGAGGAATTTCTGCCTTTTACGGGGGAAAAGTAGACACAATTATGCAAAGAATTGCAGAGGTACTAGCCGGAATACCATATTTAATCGTTGTTATCCTATTTATTCTTGTATTTGAACCAGGAATCATGACGATTATTTTGGCCATGGCTGTTACGGGATGGATAGGAATGTCAAGGGTTGTACGTGGACAAGTGTTAAAATTAAAAAATCAAGAGTATGTACTAGCATCACGAACATTAGGTAGTTCTAATATGAAATTAATTATCAAACATTTATTACCTAACGTAATGAGTTCGGTGATTGTTATGGCAATGTTCACGATTCCAACTGCAATTTTCTCAGAAGCGTTTCTTAGCTTCATTGGCCTAGGAATTAAAGCACCCCTTGCTTCATTAGGTTCGTTAGTAAGTGATGGGCAAAAATCTTTGCAAACATATCCGCATATGCTTATAGCACCAGCGGTAGTCATTAGTTTATTAATACTAAGCTTCAACCTACTATCAGACGGATTACGCGACGCACTAGACCCAAAAATGCGCAAGTAACATGGAAAAGCGGAAGCGGCTTGCCCAGCTTGTGAAAGAAATAGGGATTTCTCAAAAAGGCGTTCTTTGCCTTATTGAGAAATCATCTTTTCCACAACAAGCTAGTCGCTGGAGCTAGACATAGAAAAGCGGAAGTGGAGGCGGCAACAACATGAGTAAGTTATTGGAAGTAAATAATCTAAAAGTTTCTTTTGAAACGTATGCTGGGGAAGTCCAAGCGGTTAGAGGTGTAACTTTTGATTTGAAAAAAGGAGAAACCTTAGCTATTGTAGGGGAATCAGGGTCTGGTAAATCAGTTACTTCGAAAGCGTTAATGGGATTGATTCCGAATCCACCAGGGCGTATCAAAGGTGGAGAAATTTTACTTGATGGAAAAGATTTAACAAAATTAACAGATAAACAAATGCAAAATGTTCGTGGGAAAGAAGTTGCCATGATTTTTCAAGATCCAATGACATCTTTAAACCCAACAATGACAATTGGAAAACAAATCATGGAAGGTTTAATCAAGCACCAAAATATCAGTAAATCAGATGCGAAGCGCCGTGCAATTGAATTACTAGATTTAGTAGGGATACCGAAACCGGAGATTCGTGTGAAGCAATATCCGCACCAATTTTCGGGAGGAATGAGACAACGGGTTGTCGTTGCAATTGCCTTAGCTTGTAACCCGAAGCTGTTGATTGCTGATGAACCTACAACTGCTTTGGATGTTACAATCCAAGCACAAATTTTAGAATTGATGAAAAGAATTCAAAAGAAAATGGAATCTTCCATTATTTTTATTACCCATGATTTAGGAGTTGTTGCCAATGTTGCAGATCGGGTTGCTGTGATGTATGCCGGCAAGATTGTGGAAATTGGAACGGTTGACGATATCTTCTATAATCCTAAACATCCTTATACATGGGGATTATTAACATCTATGCCAAGCTTAGATAGTGAAGAGGAAGAATTAATAGCTATACCGGGGACACCTCCTGATTTATTAAAGCCTCCAGTTGGTGATGCTTTTGCAGCGAGAAACCCAAGAGCATTAAAGATTGATTTTGAAATGGAACCACCGATGTTTCAGGTCAGTGATACTCATTATGCAGCTACATGGTTGTTACATGAAGATGCACCAAATATTGAAATGCCAGAAATTTTGCAAAAACGTATTCGTCATATGAAAGAAGGTGACTTCCATGTCGTTAAATAAAAGTGAGAAGTTAATTGAAATAAAAAATTTAAAGCAATATTTTCCTACGGGTCACGATGTTGTAAAAGCAGTTGATGATGTCACTTTCGATATTTATCGAGGGGAAACTTTTGGGCTTGTTGGCGAATCAGGTTCCGGTAAATCAACAACTGGGCGGAGCATCATTCGGCTGTATAATGCCACAGGTGGAGAGGTGCTTTTCGAAGGAGAAAATGTGCATGGCAAAAAATCCCGTGCTTCTTTAAAGAAGTTCAACCGGAAAATGCAGATGATTTTTCAGGATCCGTATGCGTCTTTAAACCCACGTATGACAGTGGG
>DAIDKD010000231.1 GCA_027451065.1 Bacillaceae bacterium
TTCTATGGTGCTTCCGCCGCTTAAATTGGAAATAAGACTATTGGGTCTCCCTTTTCTGATTCCTATTCCTTTTTGTTCCCATAAACCATGGGAATTCTTTTGCAAGAAAATGCGCAAATCAAAGGGAGCCTTTTTTTCATCTGTTAAAGTGAGATACGATTGAATCATATATTGGTTTTTTGTCAATATTTCTTGAAGAAAGTATGTAAAGTCCTTTACGTGAAGGACTTTACTGACAACTTTCTTTCCATGTTGTGTTTGTACTTTTACATGTTGCTGTTCTTTTGTAAGGAAATAAATATCCATTCCCCCTGAACCAGATAATGGCTTTAACACTATTTTTTGCTCTTTTTTTAGAATTTGCAACACTTGTTTTGCATGTAACAATTTTTGTGTAGAAGGGATATGTGGTCGGAGGAGATCGTGTTCAAACAAAGTGTCTAACACTTCCAGTTTATTAGGTAAGCCGTGTCCGATAAATGAAATGTCGGCTCTTTTTTTTAACCACTCGACAACTGGCTGATATTTTTTTGCTTGTTCATTCTTGTAAAAGCAACGGTCATATAAGTAATTTGGTAGCAAAAAAGTATCCTGCTGCCACTGATTTACAGTAGTATTATAGCGGAGCCCTTCAATAGAATTGGTATTTGGACGCAAGTCGGCCGGACGGAGACGAACTACGTTCATATTGAACTCAGAACCTCGTTTAGCAATCTCTGTGAAATATTCCGTTTCGTGATCAAATCGTATTGATAATAACCCTAGTGTCAGCAAATTATCTTACCCCTTTCATGTGGGCTAAAGTGAAACTTTTCAGTGGTGATTTTCCACTGAAATTAGTAGAACCAATCGGGTTTTAACGGGCAGTTGTTTCATCTTACTGCCCGTTAAAACGGGACAAATATTGGAAATGGGCGAGTAAGGCTTTTGATGATGGGCGAACAATTGTGGATTGGGATGGAAGAAAATTTTTGGATGGCTTCGTATTCACTTCAATCATCCACGGGCTCCCATTCACATCAAGGGCAATATCAATCCCAAATTCTCCATAGAAACCTTGCAGGCTAGTATCAAGACAAGTAGCAATGTTTACTGCTAATTCATACAATACCTTTTTTGTTTCCAATGCTTTTTTTGTACCAAAGGAGTGTAGGAGAATTTCTTGTAATGTTTTTATTTCACCACCCCGGGCAATGTTTGAAACGAACTCATTTTCAGCAGAAACTCTGGCAACAATAGACGTGACAGCCCATTTTTCAGCGCTCTTTTTGTGGGTAAGGACGCGGAAATCAAGAGATTTGTTATGATAGGTGAGCAGGTGCAAGCCTTGTTGAAGAATGTATGGCTTGTTTCCAATATTCTTTTTTACGTTTTGAAACAGTTCATCGAAAGTATGGAAAAGGTACTCTTTTTTTCCTTCATAAGAATTATAGGCAGTGTGATAGATATCATTCTTTTTATACACCCGAAAAATATTACGACCTTGACTGCCATAAATAGGCTTTATAAATATATATTCATAGTTCTCGAGCATTTGCAGTAAATTTTCTTTTTTCCTAAATAAAGTCGTTGTAGGTAAAAAAGGTTCAAGCTGGAGAAAATCAGAAAGTATTTCATGTATTTCCCATTTATGCAGAAAGTGCTCATTAAAAAATGGGATGTTTTCTTGTTGTAAAAGGTGTACCAACGTCGTAAAAGGCGTAGAGTGTTCCGTGAAACGATTGTGAATACGGTTGTGGAGAACAGCCGGGAGACTGACATTTTCTTTTATCCAGTTTGTTCCATTGTACGAATATCCTTGTCTCGGTTCTGAAAGCAGATGTAAAATGGAAGTGACATAAAACCCATACCCATTTTCTTTACATAATATAGCCAATTCCCTGCAAAAATCAGTAATGGAGCCAAATAAATGCGCTGATGTTTCATGAATCTCCGTAATGACACTGAAAGTAGGGGGGAGTAATTGGTTGGAGCACATACTCATTCACCATCTAGACATATTTATCATTATCCTATGTTATGATAAAGGATGATGTGAGTGATGAAGGAGATTGTAGCTATATAAAGAAATTTTCATAGGTTTGTCATGAACAATTGAAAATGTAATCTTTTCCTTTCATATATATTATGATAAAATGTTGTAGTATGAAAGCTTGTATGTTACGAGAGAAAGCGTGTACACATAAGGGGACGGGAATGGATTTATTTGTCCAGTATATGTAAATCTAGTGAGAGACATGATGGTGCAAGCAGTAGGTGTAATAAAGTTCTAAGTGTTTCTCGGGCTGGAATAATTGTTGGAAAAAAGGAATATATTGTAGAAATATGTGAATAACATTTTAAAAAAATAGGAAAGTAGAGGCAAGATTTATGAAAAACATGAAAGAAATAGCACAGGAACTAAAGGAAGTAATTGCAGAAAGCCAAGATTTTATCGAATTAAAAAAAGCTTATGATGATGTAATGTCAGATATACAGGCAAAAGGATTATTTATCCAATTTCGAAATCTTCAAATGGAACTAAACCAAAAGATGATGCAAGGGCAAGATATCTCTCCGGAAGATAATATGAAGTCACAGCAAATTTTAATGCAAGTTCAACAAAATGAAAAAATTACAAAATTAAAAGAAGCGGAGCAGAGCATGAATGTGCTTATTACAGATCTAAATAAAATTATTATGGAACCACTAGAGGAGTTATATAATCAGGACTAAGAGACATTCTGCCAAAAGAGTGCCCGTTGGCTCATTCTATTCAGGAGCATGATACAATTGCTCCCGAATAGAATGACTATTCTAAAGCACAGTGAAGATAATTATATTAAATAATAAAGCTTGTGTTAAGTAATAAAATAATGTATGCTTAGGAATGAAAATAAAAATAAAAAAATGAAATTTTTACTATTTAGAGGTGTCTTATATGGGAAAAAATGAACATGTAGTCGGTAGTTTCCAGTTAATGAAATCGATTAATAAATCTCTTATTTTGAATATTATTCGCGAGGAAGGCGAGATTTCACGAGCGGAGATTGCTAAAATGACGAAACTGACTCCACCAACTGTTACAAACTTGGTTGGAGAATTATTAACAGAAGGAATTGTTTTAGAAGGACAAACTGGACCGTCAAGCGGTGGAAGAAGGCCGATTATGCTTTCTGTAAACCAATCTCGTTACTATGTATTGGGTGTAGATGTAGGAATTGACAGTGTACGCTATGTTTTAATTGATTTATCTGCGAACATAGTTGTAAAAAAAGAAAAAGCACTTCCGCCACAAGTTGATGGAGATGCATTAGTTGAAATATTATCAGAAAACATCAAATTGCTTTTAGAAGAAGAAAATATGGTACGGGAGCAAATCCTTGGAATTGGTGTAGGTATGCCAGGAATTGTAAACTATCAAACCGGTTTTTGCGAGGATGTTGAATTATTAGATATTCAAAACCTGCCATTGAAAGAAAGATTAGAAGCAGCTTTGAATATTTCTGTCATCGTTGAAAATGATGTACGCGCAACTGCATTAGGAGAAAAGTGGTTTGGAAACGGGAAAGACGTTTCCGATGTCATTTGTATCAATATCGGACATGTTGTTGATGCTGGAATCATCTTAAACAATGAAATGTTTAGAGGAGAGAATGGTATTGCTGGGCAAATCGGTCATACTTTAATCGACATGAATGGACATCAGTGCTCTTGTGGTAGAATAGGATGCTTACAAAGTATAGCGTCCCATGGTGGAATCAAATATGCAGTGAAGGAGCAATTAGACGCTGGGAGAGAAACGAGCATTCGTGATGCTATCGCTGGTGATGAAAATAACATCAACGGTAAGTTGGTATATGAAGCAGCAAAACAAGGTGATCAATTAGCGATTGAAGTAATCAATAAAGTTGGTATGTATTTAGGGATTGCTATTGCAAACTTAATTGATGTAATTAACCCTCAACGAATCATTTTATCTGGAGGCTTATCTAGGTTCGATAGTATTTTAAAGGACATTCATCAAGTGCTAGATGAGCGTGCACTATCTGAGGAATCTCGAAATACGCAAATTGTTTTAGCACATCTGCAGGATAATGCAACCGTAGTCGGGGCTGCAACATTAGTATTAAATGAATTTTTCTTAGGGGACTTAGTAGGTAACTAATGCACCTCCATATGTTCTAATTGCCTCGCTTTATTCATAGTGTAGCTATATAATGCTTTCAAGAAAAGTAGAGAAAGCTCGTCCAGCTTGCGAAGGAAATAGAAATTTCTCAAAAAGGCGGTTTGCACCTTATTGAGAAATTATCTTTTCCACAACAAGCTTGCCTATGCAACTAGACATAAGGGAGGCAAAAAGGATATGATTTACCGTTTGCTTGCTATGAACATAGATGGAACTATTCTTAATTCACGTGGAAAAGTACCCAAAGCAACGAAGAACGCTATTGATTTTGTAAAAGATAAAGGTATATATGTTACGTTGGTAACAAGCCGTAATTTCCAATCTGCAAAAAAAGTTGCAGATGCTCTTAATTTAAACTCCACATTGGTCACCCATAGCGGTGCTTTCGTTTCGTCTTCCGAAGAATATCCTAACTTTGAAAAAAGATTTACCCAAAGACAAACAGAGGAATTGGTCGTATTTCTTGAAAATTATCATTGTAATATCCGTATTTCCCATGAAAAGTTTTCTTTAGGGAATAGAAAGAGACTACAATCCAATTTAGTCGCAAAAGCTGTCTTGTCAAATATTGACCCATTATTTTACCCGATTCAATTTGTAGATTCATTATCACAGACCTTGCAAAATCAGCCTGTAGCTACGCCAAAAATTGACTTGTTTTTTGCGGAAAGCCAAGAAAAAACAAGTGCAGTATTAGCGTTGAGAAGAATGTTTCCGACAATAAATATTATTGATGGAGAAGATGGAAAGGTAGAAATTGTTCCAGCAGGTGTTTCAAAGGCTAGTGGATTAAAGAAGTTGGGAGATATGTTGGGGATTACTTTACAGGAAATGGTCGTCATTGGAGATAGTATCACAGATATTGATATGATTAAACAGGTAGGCTTGGGAGTAGCAATGTGGAATGCACCGGTTGAGGTGAAGTTTGCGGCAGACTGGGTAACCCGATCCAATAACCAAAATGGTGTTTCTTATATGATTATAGAGCATTTTCGTAAACAATTTCCGATACCGTTTTTACAAAAATATAAGGTATTAAAGTAGGCTGTGAG
>DAIDKD010000232.1 GCA_027451065.1 Bacillaceae bacterium
CTCTTTCTATATCTTTGATAATAAATCGACTTTTAGGACAGCCCCTTCAAATGCCATACACACTTCATGATTAATTGTTCATCCACTAACTCAGCAGTAAGACCCCCGCCCATTTTCTCCATTAAACTTTTCGCAATCGGCAATCCTAATCCTGTGCCCTTCCCAGTTCTTGTTTGGTCCACCTTATAAAAACGATCAAACATATGGTTTACATCCAGCTCACTTAACTGGTCAGCTGAGTTACTAATAGTCAGTTGTGCAGAGGTATGAAGCTGTTCAAGGGTGATACTCACATTTCCATTAGCATGTTTCACTGCATTTACTAGTAAATTTTCTATAACTCGTTTCACAGCAGATGGGTCAGCCATAATGGTGACATCCGTATTGATATTTATCTCCGGCTCTAAGTTTCTTTGATGAAATTCTTCATAAAGCCCTAATAACACCTCTGAAACCAACTGGTTTAATTGAATCTTTTCAACTTTCACTGGATAATCAGCTTGTTCAATAATAGAGAGCTCAAAAAAATCCTCTAGTAAAACCTTCAATCTCTGTGCACTTTTTTTAATGATGCTTGTGTACTCTTTTCTCATCTCTGGCGTCACTTCATCTGATTCTAAAAATTGAATATAGCCTAATATAGAGGTCATCGGTGTCCGAATATCGTGTGAAATATGTGAAATTGCTTGCTTCAACTCATTTTCTGTCAGACGTTTTTCTGCATTTGCCTTTTTTGTTACATCAATTTGACAGTTTATTTCCTTTGCCAATCTTTCAAAATTTTTATCAAAATAACGAATGTCTATTTTCTTTTCTGTTGCATTGTTATTTAGAAGATGAAGTTGCTTGGTTACATTTTTGATTTCTTGTTTTAATAAGTAAAAACGGATGAAAACATATAATAAAACAATAATTACCGCTATCGTTATATAAATCATATTCTTCACCCGCACCTCTCTTTGTCTAGTTCCAGTGGCTAGCTGAGCGAGCCACTTCTACTTTTCTTTTCTACTTAATTTCTTTTTTCATAAAAATGATACTTCCTAACACAGCAAATACGATAAATGTCACGATAGGAACTGTTACAATTCTAAATACTTCACCGCTATCCAATTGATCTATATAATAAATGTTAAATAATAGACCAAGTACAGAATTATTAGCAATATGTTCAAAAAACGGAATTCTCGAGCTTAACATTTCCAAAATTTCATTAAATAACAAGAAAAAGAAAAATAGAAAACCAATTGTCTTACCACTGTCAGTAAACAGAATCGCAAAGAACATCATGATTGATGCAAATGCCGCTGCATAAAGGGAAATCAGTCCGACTGTTTGCAAGAAGTAGACTCCTTCTGGAAGGACAACCGTCCCTATATAAATCGCACTCACACCTGTCATTACAATAGGCAACATTAACGAAATAATAATAACCCCAACGGAAAACATCGCCAATTTAGCAAAATAAATTCTCATTCTACTGTTACCAGAAGAGACTATGCTTTTCATTGTTCCCATGGAGTATTCGCTGGAAATAAAGAATCCTGCTAAAATACAAGGAACAGTTCTCATGATGATTTCAAGGTTGATACTAAGAACATGCCCTATGTAGTACTCATTCTCGACAAAATCAGGAATTCCTCGGTCAGTAAAGACAAATTCGAGAGGCATTAAAAATGAAACAGCAACTAGCAACAATGTTAATACCAAAAAAACTCGGTCTTTTCTTAATTTGTACCATTCTGATTTCATTAGATTACCCATGCTGTACACCTCCGATGCGATGAGTAAAGTAGCTTTCTAAATCTTCTCCCATCGGCATAAAGGCTTCAATAATCAAACCTTCGCTCGTTAATATTGCGGAAACCTTCCCTGGCGAATCTACGTATCCAAACAATTTGATGACACCGTCCGGCATGACTTCAAAATTTTTCGTTTCCAAATGCCTTTCTATGACAGTTACTCCTTTGTTTGGATTATCTACTTTAATATGCAAATATTGCTGGCATTTTTCATTTAATTCTTTTGCTGACAACTGCTCTAGCAACTCTCCTTTATGAATGATTCCATAATGGGTTGCTAATAAATGCAGTTCGCTTAAAATATGGCTAGAAATGAGAATGGTAATTCCATATTCTTGATTCAGCTTTTTTAATAGTTCACGAATCTCGACTACTCCCATCGGATCTAATCCATTGATTGGCTCATCAAGAAGCAAAAACTCTGGGTCGCCTAACAAAGCAATAGCAAGCCCAAGACGTTGCTTCATTCCTAGGGAAAAATTCTTTGCTTTCTTTTTCCCTGTATTCTGTAATCCTACTATGGCAAGTGCTTTTCCCACACAGTCTTTACCAGGGATACCTTTTAACAGTCGATGTGCCTCTAGGTTTTCAGCAGCCGTCATATGAGGATATAAAGCAGGCCCTTCGATAATTGTTCCTATTCGTTTTCTCGCTTCTATCAATCCTTGCTTACTGCTCTCTGCAAACAATTCAAATGTCCCATCAGTTGGATAGGCAAGACCGGTAATCAGACGAATCAATGTTGACTTTCCCGCTCCATTTTGTCCAATGAAGCCGTAAATAGAACCTTTTTTTATCGACATACTTACTTTATTTACTGCTATATTATCTTGATATTTTTTAGATAAGTGGTTGGTTTTTAGAACATATTCATTCATACCATTTATCCTCCCTTGTCTTTTTATCCTAGAAATCATGCAAAGCTTTCTACATTTTTTATTGTAGGAAGGAAAGGTTAAAAAAACATTAAGATAAACCTTAAGAAAACCTTAAGATTTCAGTCGGTACCCCATTCCCCAAATTGTTTCAATATATTCTTCATCTGGGTTTGCTTTTGCTAGTTTACTTCTTAAATTACTCATATGTACATTGATTGTATTATCATCCCCATAAAATTCCTCATGCCAAACACTCTCAAACAAATTGGCTTTTGTGAATATCTTTTTTGGGGAGGACAACAGTAACAACAATATTTCATATTCAATTGCGGTTAATTTTAATTCACTCTCACCTAAGACCACTTTCTTTTCATCTGCATCGAGAACAAGGTCTTTATGATGAATCTGATTGACTTCTGGTACATCATTCGTATTCCGATATCTTCTCAGACAAGAGTCAATTCGTGCAGAAACCTCCTCGATATCGAAAGGCTTTGTAATATAATCATCTGCACCTGCTCTTAACACTTCAATTTTCGTTTGTATCTCCTGTTTTGCAGAAATAATAATGACAGGAATATTGCTCTCTATTCTTACTTTTTTTAGGATATCTTCACCAGACATTCCTGGCAACATTAAATCAAGAAGCACCATATCCCATTTTTGATTTTCTAAATAAATCATCGCCTCTGTTCCAGAATAAGCTGATTTAGGATGATAGTTGCTATTTTTGATAATATTACTGAGTAATCGGTTGATGTTGTCATCATCTTCTACTATTAAAATATTTACAGATTCACTCATCTTCTCTCTCCTTACAGCATATACCACTTTTATCGTTGCTTTTTCTTTTATTGTAGCTATTTGCTTTTTACATGTAAAATATCTTTAGAGGAAGGATCGATTCTTCCCCTAAAGATATTGATTGCCAAATCATACTTGTATCAATTTCTTTTCATGAAATCCTTTTTAACTGTTTATACACACAGTTAATACCTTACTATTCATCCTCATTGTCGTCTCTATACTCTAAAATATCCCCAGGCTGACACTCTAAAGCCTTACAAATCCCTTCTAAAGTTGATAATCGAATCGCTTTGGCTTTTCCATTTTTCAATATAGAAAGATTTGCCATCGTTATCCCAACTTTTTCTGAAAGTTCCGTAACACTCATTTTCCTTTTTGCCAACATCACATCAATATTAATAATAATCGTCACACTATTCACCTCAAATCGTTAAATCATTTTCGGATTTTATATCAATCACTTCTTGTAGAAGACTTTGAAGAACACCCACAAATGTTGCAATGACAAAAGAAGCAAAAATTCCGATAAACGACAACATAATGATACCTGTTATATCTTCACCAGTGTCGTAAAACATAGCTACTATTGTAAGTAGCCCTACTACAATGAAACTACTAACTGTAATAGCGCAGTATTTTATATACTTCAATGCCTTTACAGATAATTCCGAGAAGGCCATGTTCTTATCGATGTAGATGAAAAATTTAAATGCTTGATACAATGCAACATAAACTGGAATACATAGTAAATAGACATAAACTAAAAAGGAGTACGACCAATAAGCAGTATCTGGATGCTTGCCTACATCATTTCTTACCATCCAAGGTACCACAAATACACAAATAGCGAGTACTGCAATACCAATGAAAAATACAAGTACTTTTAAAAATGTTGTTGAGCTGTACTTTCTTTCTTTTTGTTCCATATAAACACCTCATTTTTGATAAAGTCAAACTTTTTCAGTAGGGGGATTCTTTCACCCCTTACTGAAAATTAGTTGAACCAATCGGGCTTTTACGGGCAGTTTTTGTACCTTACTGCCCGTTAATGCGGGATAAAATATTGCTGGGGTATCCACATTAGACTGTTAAGTCATTTTCCTTTTTTATATCAATGGCTTCTTGTAAAATCCTTTGTAAAACCGCTGCAATAATTGCAATCACACCTGAGGCAAAAACAAAGACCAATCCAATTAGTATGACACCTGGTGCATCATCTTGCTCAGCTAAAAGATAAAAAAATGGCATACCGACAACATAAATAGTGCACACTGCAATAGCACAGCGTTTGATCATCTTTAAAGCTTTTACAGTTAATTCTGAGAAAGCTTTATTTGCATCAATATAGTTTAAAATTTTTAAAGTGTGATACAAAGCAACGAAAAATGGCACCGCCGCTATATACATAACGATGAAAACAGGATATAACAAACGAGCAAAGTCTGTTCCTGCAACTCTTAAAGCTATTGTTGGCAACCCAAAGATGCACAAGACCAATACAATCGTTCCAAGAAGAAAAACAACTATTTTTAAGAACAATGTTGAAGCTTGTTTACGCTTCATTAATAGACACCTCCCTTATTACTACGTTGTGATTGTAACACATCAATTATCGTCTTACAATAAATATATATTTTAAAACATTATTTTTTCGTTGTTTTGATATACAAATTAA
>DAIDKD010000233.1 GCA_027451065.1 Bacillaceae bacterium
GCCCCTTCTTCCCAATAACCGATAACGGAAGCACCAATAGCAGCGACGACCATTAAAATATCCACATTTAAATCTCGTTCTGTTTTGAAGCGAACGATTCCTTCTTTCCCTTTTGCATAACCACCAATGACAAAAGCAAAAACATAAGCAATAATACTGGCTCCTTCTAACTCTATCCTTGCCAGTAGCCAGCCAATGAAAATAAACACTCCACAAATGATTGCAAATGAAAGTTCATAACGTGCCGGCAGTCCTTTTTCTTGCTCTTTTTGACTCATTGTAGCCCCCTCCTATTATTTTATTGAGAAAAATAATCAAAATCATTACCCTATAAAACGGCAAAAGCTACTATCCACACGGATAGCAGCTTTTTCTATTTACACTTACATTATAACATGCAATTGGTAAGCAATTCGTGACAATCAAGTGAATATTCTGTTATTTCATTAGACAAAAAGATAACTACTATCTACATTTTACTAATTTGATGAAAAAAATACAAACAAAAAGAGATGCGGGAGTTGGCTGTTCCCCAACTCCCTCATCTCTTTCTACTTCCATACCTCTTTTATTGCTCCTACTGAATCAACATCTAAATAGAAGGAACCATTGCTATATTGATCTCCTATTTTTATATTAGTAATAGGAATCTCTTTTATGCCACTGTTCCCTGTGTACACATACCAAATATCATTATCTGTGACGAAATCGGCATGGGTTATTCGATGTGGATTGGATTTTAACTCCCTTAATGTGACAACACCAATGTTTGCACGGGAGGTCACTTTAAATTGAGATATTTTCATTTTTTTAGCTGCACCTCTTTGGGTAAGAACTGCTATTTCTTTCCATTCTTCTTCAACAATCAACATACGAACGACAAAATCATCTTCTTTTAGATTGATTCCTTTGACACCTGCTGCCCGTACACCAACTACACTTACTTCTTCTTCCACATATGTTAAAACATAACCTCTATTAGTAATAAGCAGAAGTTGTTTTGAGCCGTCTGTCTCGTAGACATCGACAACTTCATCATTATTTTTTAAATTAATGGCAACTAACGGTCGTGAATAGCGTTGTACTTTATATTGGATAAGTTCTGATTTTTTCACCATGCCATTTTTTGTAGCAAACAACAAGTACTTGGACTGCTCAAAATCCTTAACAACAATGGCTTTGACAAGCTCCTCTTCCTTCTGGATTGGCACTACGTTCGTAATATGCTGTCCTAAATCCTTCCAACGAATATCAGGCAATTCATGAACAGGTAGATAAATATAATTTCCTTGATTAGAGAACAGCAAGATTGTATCCAACGTACTAACCTCAAATTGACCTAGCAATCTATCTGTTTCTTTCATGGCAAAGTCTTGTCCATTAGAGGCATTATAAGAGCGCAGGCTAGTTCGTTTCACATATCCTTCTTTTGTTATTGTCACAATTACATCTTCTTGTGGAATCATCATTTCAATATCAATTTTAATTTCTTCAATTTCTTGTTGGATTTCTGAGCGGCGGCTGTCGTTATAAGTTTTTTTGACACGTCTCAATTCTTTTTTAATGACAGACAATAGTTTATTTTCACTTTGTAAAATAGCAGTAAGTTCTTCTACTTTCTTTCTCAGCTCCTCCGCTTCCTTTTCAAGTGAAGTAATATCTGTATTGGTTAAGCGGTAAAGCTGTAGGGATACGATTGCTTCTGCCTGAGCTTCCGTAAAAGAAAATTTCTCGATTAAGTTGTTCTTCGCATCTCGTTTATCTTTAGAAGCGCGAATTGTTGCGATTACTTGATCCAAAATCGACAATGCTTTGATTAACCCTTCCACTACGTGTTGGCGTTCACTAGCTTTTTCCAATTCAAACTTCGAGCGATTGGTTACGACTTCTTTTTGGTGCGTAATATAGGCATCCAACATCATCGGCAAACTCATTAGACGTGGGTGTTTACTTGAAATGGCAACCATATTGAAGCTATAGGGAACCTGCAATTCCGTATTTTTATATAAATATTGTAAAATTTTCCCAGCATTGCTCTCTTTTTTCAACTCAATGACAATCCGTAAGCCTGTTCTATCTGTCTCATCACGAACTTCTGCGATTCCTTCTAGTTTTTTATCTAAGCGAAGGTCGTCAATTTTTTTTACAAGGTTGGCTTTGTTTACTTCATATGGGATTTCTGTTACGACAATTTGTTGTTTGCCACCTTTTAACGGCTCAACAGTCGTTTTGGAACGGATAATGATTTTCCCTTTTCCAGTTTCATACGCTTTCTTAATGCCATCAATTCCTTGGATAATGCCGCCAGTGGGAAAGTCTGGACCATGAATAACTGTCATTAATTCGTCTACCGAGCAATCTTGATTGTCAATTCGCATAATTGCAGCATCAATAACTTCCCCTAACTGATGAGGTGGGATATCTGTTGCATATCCTGCCGAAATACCTGTTGAACCATTTACTAATAAATTCGGATACATAGCTGGTAAAACAACCGGCTCCATCACAGAATCATCAAAATTAGGAACAAATTCAACTGTTTTTTTATCAATATCTTTCAGCAACTCACCAGCAATGGCAGACAGCCGTGCTTCTGTATAACGCATGGCAGCTGCTGAATCCCCGTCCATGCTACCGTTGTTTCCGTGCATCTCTACTAGCACATTGCGAACTTTCCAATCTTGGCTCAATCGAACCATTGCCTCATACACCGAACTGTCACCGTGAGGATGGTAATTACCAATCACATTACCGACTGTTTTCGCAGATTTACGAAAAGGCTTATCAGCAATATTCCCCTCTACGAACATAGAATATAAAATACGCCGTTGTACTGGCTTTAAGCCATCACGTGCATCTGGTAAAGCACGCTCTTGAATAATATACTTACTATAACGACCAAATCTATCCCCAATAACATCCTCCAGAGGAAGATCACGAAATTTCTCCGCTTGCATAAATATCCCTCCAATCAAATTTCATTGTATGGTATTGAAAAAACTATTTTTACAATACCATACAACGAACAGACAAAGAATACATGTATCTAACACATCTTCTTTGCCCTTTTCGATGGGAATTGAGGTAGGGGGAAATCATCCCTACCTCAATTCCCATCGACCCGAATATTCTCGTTTTCTAATATATTGCTGTCTTCATTCAATCCGAACGCAACATGTTTTTCTATCCAATGACGACGAGGCTCAACTTTATCGCCCATCAAGGTTGTTACTCTTCTTTCAGCTTGGGCTGCATCATCAATCCGAACACGAATCAACGTTCTTGTTTCCGGGTTCATTGTTGTTTCCCAGAGCTGATCTGCATTCATCTCACCAAGACCCTTGTAACGCTGAATTGTATAGCCTTTGCCAACTTTCTTTATTGCTCCTTGCAATTCTTCATCTTCCCACGCATATTCAATCACTTCTTTTTTCCCGCTACCTTTCGCCACTTTATACAAAGGAGGCAAAGCAATAAATATTTTTCCCGCCTCAATAAGAGGGCGCATATAACGATAGAAAAATGTCAGCAACAACACTTGAATATGAGCTCCGTCTGTATCAGCATCAGTCATGATAATGATTTTGTCATAATTAATATCTTCGATGGCAAAGTCTGTACCTACACCGCCACCAATGGCATAAATAATCGTGTTAATTTCTTCATTTTTAAAGATGTCGGCCAATTTGGCTTTTTCTGTATTGATTACTTTTCCACGCAATGGCAATACAGCTTGGAAGCGGCGATCACGACCTTGCTTGGCAGAACCTCCTGCTGAATCACCCTCCACTAAATATAGCTCATTTTTATTAGGATTTTTCGATTGAGCCGGCGTTAATTTCCCACTTAATGAACCTTCGCCACGCTTTCTCTTCTTTCCGTTACGGGCTTCTTCCCTGGCTTTACGGGCTGCTTCACGAGCTTGTTGGGCCTTGATTGCCTTTTTCACTAATAAATTAGCTGTTTCTGGGTTTTCATGTAAAAAATAAGCAAGATGCTCGGAAACAACTGCGTCTACAGCTGAGCGTGCTTCGCTTGTCCCAAGCTTCCCTTTCGTTTGTCCTTCAAATTGGAGCATTGCCTCTGGAATACGAACGGAAATGATTGCCGCTAACCCTTCTCGAATATCTGCTCCTTCGATATTCTTGTCTTTTTCCTTCAGCATATTTATTTTACGAGCAAAATCATTGACGGCACGGGTCATTGCTGTTTTCATGCCGACTTCATGAGTCCCACCATCTTTCGTACGGACATTGTTGACGAAAGACAAAATATTTTCAGAATAGCCATCATTAAACTGGAAAGCAAATTCTATTTCAATGTCAGCTTGTTCTCCGTTTATGTAAGCAACCGAATGAAGTGTGTCTTTCTCCTCGTTTAAATAGGCAACAAAAGCTTCAATTCCTGTTTCATAATGAAACGTTTCTGTGATCCCTTCTTCCCGTTTATCAATAAGGACAATTTTCATTCCTTTCATCAAAAAGGCCGACTCCCGCAGACGTTCACTAAGAATATCATAATTATAGTGAGTTACACTGAAAATAGTTGGATCTGGTTTAAAATGAATGATTGTCCCTGTTTCTTTTGTTTTTCCAATCTTTTCTAGTGTTGTTTCCGGCTTGCCACCGTTCATAAAGCGCTGCTGATACATATATCCATCACGCTTGATAGTCACGAGAAGCCATTCTGACAAGGCATTTACAACGGATGCGCCAACACCATGCAATCCGCCACTTGTTTTGTAGCCGCCTTGTCCGAACTTACCACCAGCATGAAGTACTGTTAAAATCACTTCCGGTGTCGGTTTCCCTGATTTATGCATCCCAACGGGCATCCCTCGTCCTTTATCTTCCACACTGATGCTATTATCTTCGTGAATCGTAACAGTGATTTCGTCTCCAAATCCTGCCAATGCTTCATCGACAGCATTATCTACAATTTCATAAACTAAATGATGAAGACCTCTACTGTCTGTGCTTCCTATGTACATACCTGGTCTTTTTCTAACTGCCTCAAGTCCTTCTAATACTTGAATGGCATCTTCGTTATATGTCAATGATTTTTTATCCAAGCTTTTTAACCCCTTCCTAACACAAACAAGAACACTCATTCGTATATTATTCATCATTTTTCCAATTTTGTCTATAGA
>DAIDKD010000234.1 GCA_027451065.1 Bacillaceae bacterium
TCAAAGTCTATGAAAGACGTCTCTAAAGACACATTTACTCAGTTTGGCTATGCATGTCACCAATTGGGAATTGACATACAAACCAGCTCTGTTCCACAAAAAAAGGGACGAGTGGAGCGAATGTTTGGCACCCTCCAGTCTCGTCTCATCACCGAATTGAAGATCAACGGCATTCAGTCAATCGAAGAAGCCAACGAATTTCTCCACTCCTACCTGGAGAAATTCAATCATCAATTCAGTCTTAAGTATAGCACATCTGTGTTTGAAAAAGCACCTTCTAAAGAGGAATTAAACCTTATTTTAGGCGTGTTAGATACAAGGAAAGTCAACGATGGGCATCACTTTCAATATCAAAAGAACTATTATGTGCCATTGAACAGGGTGGGAGAAAAAGTCTTTTTTAAAAAAGGGACAGAAGTATTGGTGATTCGAGCATTTGATGGGAACATTTATACAACCATCGAAGAAGAGATTTATTCAGTTAAGCAGTTAGAAACACATGAACGTTACTCAAAAGAATTTGATACAGAGCAGGAAAACAGAAAAGAAAAAGTGCCACATATTCCACCGATGAGTCATCCATGGAAGAAAAAATCTTTTCTTCTGTATTTAAGTAGTGTAGGAAAAACGGAAGAAGAAATAGGCGTAGAGCGCGAGAAGAGATTAAAAAGTATTCGGAAAAAAGAGCAAGGAATTGCCTACAAGGAGCTTCTACAAGTACGTATTCTATACAAAGAGCCAACCATTTTCCTTGGCTTCACACCAAAGAAAATGGTTGACTACAACAGTTGTTTATTGATGAAGTAGATATGCCTGAAAAACAGGCTCATCTTTTATGATTTTTGGGACATTATCAAAAATCATTGACAGTATTTTTTTAAAAATATTTCATGATTCACATGCAATCGGGATATTCTAACTTTGAAAGAAAAAATTCCTCGAAAATATAGACGTTTCCCACCTATTGTTTGTTCGTATCCTGCTGCAAGGGAAGAACGACTCGAAAAGTTGTTCCTTCACCTTTCGTACTTTCCACTGATATGTTTCCGTGATGCATCTCGACAATTTTTTTGACGATAGAAAGCCCTAAACCACTTCCCCCTTTCGAAACTGTTCTTGATTTATCCGCCTTGTAAAACCTCTCAAAAATCCGTTCCTTTTCTTCTTCTGTTAATCCTATTCCTGTATCTGAAATAGATACGATTGCCTCTTCTCCCTCAGATGATACTCGTATCCCTATTGTTCCACCTTCATGAGTGAATTTAATACTGTTGCCGATGATGTTTATCCAAACTTGTTTCATCAAGTCTTTATCCGCTACTACAGTTACTTCACCAAATTCAATATCCATGTCAATGTTCTTCTCTAACCATTGTGGCTCACATGCTAAAACCACTCTTTGTAGTTGCTTATCCAATCGATATGCTATCGGTTCAAACGGCTGTTGTTCTGATTCTAAAGAAGTCAGCTTCAATAAATTATCGCTTATTTTCGATAGCCTTTCACTTTCCGTTTCAATAATTGTTAAATAACGCAGTCTATCCTCTTCCGTTACATCTATGTCTTTCAAAGCCTTCGCAAAGCCATGAATAGACGTCAAAGGTGATTGAATCTCATGAGAAACATTGGAAATGAATTCTTGGCGCATTTTTTCTAGTTCCTTCATTTCTGTTGCAACTTCATTAATATTTCCTATCAGTTGCTGAATAGGAGCATCTTTCGGAATCATACGTTCTTTTTCCGTTAAGTTTACATTAAAATCACCGCTGGCAATTTTACTTAACGCACCGAGAATATTGTCCCATAATCTTTTTTGCCGTTTCATAACAAGACGCACAATAATGAATACAATTGTCTCAAGTAACAGGAAAGCAAGAATCATATTACTCATTCGCGCCCATACACTAGTAGGGTCAAAAAAATGATTGGTGATAGGAAAAACAATGATTACACAAGCGACAAGTGTTAGCAAAATAGCAACAGAAGCGGCTGTTATTCTCAAGGTAATCTTTATCATAGAAGAACCTCTAAGCGATAACCCAAGCCACGAATCGTGCTGATTTTAAAACCAGATGTTTCTTCCGGAAACTTTTCACGAAGCCTTTTCACATGGACATCTACTGTCCGCTCATCCCCTTCATAGTCATAACCCCAAATTTCTTCTATTAATTGCTCTCTTGAGAATGTTTTTTTCGGATAGCCGGCAAACTTATACAGCAATTCAAATTCTTTTAAAGGAAGCGTCATACTCTCTCCACTATTTATTACTTCAAAAGCAGTTCGATTTAAAGATATATTCCCTACTTCTAATACTTTTTGCGATGAAATTCCATAACGTTTCAACAAAGATTTTACTCGAACTACTAATTCAGCTGGTTCAAAGGGTTTTACTAAGTAATCATCTGCCCCTAAGTTAAAGCCTTTTACTTTTTGTACTGTTTCTCCTTTTGCTGTTAACATAAGTATTGGCATTTCTTCATAATAGTCACGAATCTCCTTACATAATTCCCAGCCATCCATATTGGGCATCATAATGTCCATGACAATCAAATCTACTTTTGTTTCCGTTAATTTATTCAGCGCATCAATCCCATCTACCGCCTCCACTATTTCTAACCCTTCATTTCGCAAAAAAACTTTTACTAACTCACGAATATTCCCATCATCATCCACCACTAAAATTTTCGACATATTCAATCACCTCTTTATATTCTCTCCTCATCATAACAAAATATCGAAAAACAGCTGAAGCCATCATCAAGAGGACTTCAACTGCTTTTTGATATGTTAATCTATATACATGCACGAATGAACAATTCAACAAAATCAACATTCACACTCAAACCATCATGATTGTTCATTCTCGCTAATTTTTTAAGAATGGTCGGTCTTTGACCATTCTTAAAAAGTTATTCTCTGCGCAACGATTCTACTGGATCTAATTTGGCAGCTTTATTCGCTGGCAAGAAGCTAGCCAACATGCTTATCACAACACTAATAATAATACCTGCCAATGCAAATGTTGGGGTAATTTGAACAACACTGAAATCGAAAGCGTTGTTCGTGAAGTGATTCACTACAAATCCGATAAGAAAACTCACTCCTACACCGATGAAACCACCGAACACACCTAACAGAAATGCTTCCGTTACGAAAATTGTCCGAATATCTTTCAACCTTGCACCTAATGCCTTTAATACACCGATTTCTTTCGTTCTCTCTACTACACTAATGTTTAAAACAACGAGAATCATAATTGCCGATACGACCAATGAGATTCCTGCTACACCTGTTAACACAAGCGTCAGCATATCAAGCATTTCTGTGAACATGCCAATCATTGCCTCTTGCATGGAGCCTGTAAACCCTAAATCTCTTACTGCTTCATTAATTGCATCTGCATTCGCTGCATCATCTGCATGTAAAAAGACTACATTCGGTTCTAAATCTATTCCTTCCTCATTGAACCATGATTCGATTGCACCATAGGGCATATAGACGATATTTCCCGAACCTTCCAGTACACCACTCACTTTAAAACTTTCTGTTATCGTTTGTCCATCGATTACAATTGTCACGTCGATTGTTTTTCCTACCATCTCTTCATCTAAAGAATTGGCAAGCATGTCTGTAATCAGGATTTCTCCTTCTTCAGGCATCTCCCCTTCAACCAAACTAGATTCCATTAAATTTGATGAGGTGGAGGCAAACTGCATAAACATTTCTTCTTGCTCTCCATAAGTGACAAAGTTGCTTCCTATTGCCGTTAATGTAAAACCTTTTTCTACATACTCTACATGCTCTATTCCCGCTAACTCCTCTATATCACTGTCTGTAAAAGACTGGGACCCTCCGAACATATTCATCATCGGGTTTTGTTGCTGTCCATCCATCATGCCATATTCTGATGACTCCGTCTCCTCCTCTGCTTCACCCGGATTGTTCACTTCAATTATTTCAGGATTGACAAAACGATTCATTTGGTCTGTCACATAGCTTGTAACCCCGTTGCCAAGCGCCAGCATCAAAACGACACTCATAATTCCAATACTTGACCCTACAGAAACAAGGATATTCCGAGACATTTTCTCTTTCATATTCAACAAGGACAATCTCATCGCTGCGAAGAAACCTAAGTTTTTATTTTTTCGATTGGTTTTTTCAACGGACTTCTCCTTTACATGCTCAATCGTCTTCCCTGCTCTATCTCCAATGATTTCACCGTTGTCGATTGTCACTACACGACTTGAATGAGCAGCTACTTTATCAGAATGTGTAACCATAATAACTAATTTGCCACGTTTGGAGATTCCTTCAATAATCTCCAACACTTGCTCCGTTGTTTCTGCATCAAGCGCACCAGTCGGCTCGTCGGCAATAATAATATCTGGGTCGTTGACCAGTGCTCTAGCAATTGCGACACGTTGTTTTTGTCCACCTGATATTTGATTCGGTTTCTTATAGACATGGTCTTTCAATCCCATATCTGTTAAAACTTCCAGCGCCCGCTTGTTTCTCGTTTCGGCATGTACATTAGATAATGTCATCGCCATTGCTACATTATCTAATAAGTTTAAATGAGGAATTAAATTAAAACTTTGGAAAACGAAGCCAATATTTTCCTTATGATAGTTTACTAATTCAGACTCCTTGAAAGCACCTATATTTTTTCCTTTGTATAAAAGCTCTCCATCGAAATCAGAATCCAAACCACCAATTAAGTTCATTAGCGTGGATTTTCCGCTCCCTGATTCCCCAATAATCGAAACCAATTCTCCTTTATCAAAGGACACATTGATATTTTTCAAAGCGACAAACTCTTCATTTCCCGCCAGTTTATATGTTTTATAAACATTTCTTAGCTCTAATAATGCCATGATAGCAACCTCCTTCTAAAAGTATATGGAGATTGTAACAGGCATTTATGAACTAAATATGAATTACTCAAGAAATCCTTTCACAGAAGTATACGTGTGCTCGTTCCCAACAAACAAAATAACATCACCTTCTGTTAAAGTCAGATACGGACCTGGCGAGACAATAAGTTGCCCATCTCTTTTTACAGCCACTAATGTTGCACTTGTATTTTGCCAAAATTGAATTTC
>DAIDKD010000235.1 GCA_027451065.1 Bacillaceae bacterium
TTCGCTGTGCTAATACCTTTCCCTTTTTTACCAGAACGATTCAAATCCATGGATAATTCTTGTTTTTGAACATCATAGATAATTTCCGTGTATTCATCACCGTTCTTCGACTTTCTTACATGAATTCCAAACATATCAGGTGATTGCGCCGATATTTCAAATTCGCACTCTATTTCCAATGCATTTCCTTTTATTTTTACTGGAAATATCGTATCGCAAATCTTCATTGGTGTTACTTCCATCTTTTCTTCTCTTAGAGTCTGTAATTCTTGAACAGGAACAGTAATGATATTACCATCTCCATCCATTTTTATCTCTCTTGGAATTGTTAGGGAGCCTGCCCAACCGTCTTTTTGTGTTGGAACGGCTTCTCCCCATCTATGCATCCAGCCAACCAATATACGCCGGTCTTTCTCATCTATAAATGTCTGCCCCGCATAAAAATCTCTTCCATAGTCTACAATCTGTATGGTATCTTTTTCAAATATACCTGTTTGGTAATCAAATTCCCCAATCAAAAATACATTTTTTGCACCCTTGATATTGATAGATGAAATCATGAGTATATGAACGTTATTGATTGGAAACAAATCTGGACATTCCCAAAAATCCCCCAATTTTCCATCACCGGTCGCTACAACGGAATAAAAATCCCAATCGATACCATTTGAGGATGTATACAAGACCGCCCTCCCATCTTGGTTTTTAGAAGTACCGATAATCATGTACCATTTCCCTCTGTATTCCCATACTTTTGGATCGCGGAAATCTTCAGCCGCCTCACCGCTTATATTTTTGATAATTGGATTTTTTTCACTCTTGTCAAAAACTATGCCATCTTTACTTGTGGCGATACATTGAACTTCCTTCATCTTATTACTGTCATCATGAGCGGTATAATAAATAACTAGTTCGCCATCTTTTTCGATTGCACTACCGGTAAAACAACCTTTCTCGTATAACTGATCTGGTGCCAGTGCGACAGGAAGATGCTCCCAATGAACAAGGTCCTTGCTCCTTACATGCCCCCAATGCATTGGTCCCCACTCAGGTCCGTATGGATGAAACTGATAAAAAACATGATACTCACCCTTAAATTGCACCAGTCCATTTGGATCATTCAACCAACCTACCAATGGAGTGATATGATAGTTTTGCCTCCACCGTGTTGTTTGAAACTTACTATGTTCTTCAATAAACTTATTTGCTTTTTCTAAAGAATATATAGATGCCTCTTCTTTCACTACTTCTGTTCTAAATTGGTGTGTAATAGCCTCATCTTCACCCTTAGAAATGAGCTGATACATCATTTCAGCTGTCTGCAAAGCAATTTTCTCACACGGTATTTGAATGGTTTCTCCTTGCTCATACAGACTCCCCCAGACTCCATTTGTATAGAAGATAGTAGGAATATCCAGTTGTTCCTCCAACAAATATCTGGTGACTCCCAAACTAATCTGTTCATCACTGCATATAATTGCACTGACTTTCTTGCCCTCCAGCCATGCTTTTGCTATTTCATACCCTCCTTCACTTGAAGAAGGAATAGACTTTAGCAACTCTGCTTCCATCGGTATATCAGATTGAATAAAGGCATCCTTATACGCCTTTTTACACTCTTCATTCATTCTGCTTCCTTCAGTATTTTCCAAATATCCGATACGATGATGTTTTTTTTTCAATAATTCTAATACTTCATAGTGCATCGTATGGAAATGATCAACATACACAAAATTCCCTTCATCTTCCTCTTCATCTTCAGGGCGATAGTCTAAAAAAACACTCGGGATACTTATTTTTTTGTGCGAAATCGCCCGATATATTTCATTTGTAGGCGAAAAAATAATCATCCCATCCATTGTATGTAAAAATATTTTGTTATAGTCCTCTTCATTTTTGTAATCAATTTGATGAAGAGAGATAATATATTGTTTTTCATTCCAATAGGGTAACATGCTATTAATCAATGCAAAATGCATCTCCTGCTGATAAGAAAACTTCTCAATCGGTAATACAATTTTTATGGTTTTTGAAGATTTGCTTTTTAAGCTTTTGGCTGCGGCATTCGGTACATAATTTAGACCTTCAATCGCTTTTAATACCTTGTTCTTTGTGTCTGGATTAACGAATCTTGTTCCATTAATAACATGCGATACCGTCGCAACAGATACACCCGCTCTTCTTGCTACGTCTTTCATACTACCTGACATTTTTCGCCCTCCTTTCTTGTACTGAATTCTCATCTTGCATTATATCATTTGTAGCAACATAAAGAAAATAGATTTAGGATGGTTCAAGGTAACGAAAGATGATGCTATTTCTGATAAATACACGACAAACCACCCGAAAAAATGCGGGTGGTTTTGATCGAATTGCCTTATCCTTTTCAATAGTTACACAACAAATTGAACATCGTTGCCATTTTCATCCAAATATTCAATGTAAGAATTGTTGTTTGGAAGATCAACAAACAACGTGCACCGTTTTTGGTTATTTTCCCAAGAAAGCCTTATTTCATCCTGATTGGAATCCAATACTTTGAATTCTCCGTTGAATGCATCATATTCATTTCTGAATCGAATTAGTCTTAGTAATCGTTGCACAACTTCTTTTTCCATCGATTCCTCAATCTCTTCCAAAGTAAAGTTGTGACGGTTTATTTCACGTCCTTCGCCAGTTCTTTCTACACTTGCAAAATCATTTTCCCCTGCCAACAATCCCACGTAATACACTTGAGGTATTCCCGGAGTGAAGAATTGAATAGCTCTCGCTGCTAAATACGCATCATCATCACTATCAAGCATAGAGTAGTAGGAACATCTTATCTGATGTACATCAAATCCATCTTTATCCTTGTGCTCATCTGACAGAACCAGACTTAGGTTCGCTCCTCTTTCCAGGCACACATCAACAAGTTCCCTCGCTTTTTTCGTATCAATCAAGCCATCCAAATCTGGTTTCACAGGCACTCCATCATGACAGTCAAGCATAGTAAACTGTTTATGAGGGCGGTTTTTAAGATATTCCAGAAGGTCTTTACTCGATTTGTTAATTAGTGTGTCCAATATGCGATACGGTAAAATAAAGTCATAAATCCAGCATCCGTGTTCTGCTAACTTGTACTGAATCGAATAATGAGAATGAACTTCCGGAAGCAATTCGATGTCTAAAGAATTGGCAAGTTCCATAATCCAATCAAGAAATTCATAAATTTCTGGTTCCACAAAAAAGCAACTTGTCCCAAGTTTTTTTATGATATATCCAACTGCATCCAGACGGACAATTTTCACATTTTGTTCCTTGAAATTTTGAAAAATATCTGAAAAAAGCTGTTTAATCTTTTCTGCCTTCACATCCAAATCGATTTGTTCAGAAGGATCTGTTTTCCCGAAGGTTGTCCATACTTTCTCCTCTCTCCCAGTCTTTTCTATTGTATAGGTGGAGTATGGCATTGCTCGTCGTAAAAACATTTTATCTATGTCTTCTTTTATCGGTTGTCCATCTTTCCAAATCTTATCAAGGGTGAGAAAGAAGTCAGCGTATTTTGATTCTCTTCCATTTTTTAGAAAATCTTGAAAATACTCAGACTGCCTTGAAATATGGTTTACCATAACATCCACCAATATATCAAAATTTTCTCCTATTTCTTTTATGTCATCCCATGAACCAAATTTCTGCTCAATTTCAAAATACGTTAACGGTGCAAAGCCTCTATCTCCTGAGGATGGAAAGGGCGGTAATATATGCACTCCACCCTTAAAAATATCCAGAAAATGTTTCATGAGAACATGGTTGAGTGTTTTTAAGTCTCCTCCCAATGAATCTGGATACGTGATAAGTTGTACTTGATTTTTCACTGACATTTCATTTCCTCCTACAGTTGATACATTTTTTTTAGCACTTCAAGCCTTGGTAGTTCTACCACTGCACCCATGTATTTTAGCTTATAAGCACTTACTGCAAAACCAAATTTTACTGCCTCATTAATCGTATATCCTTGTACAATTGCTGTATAAAACCCTGACCAAAAAGCGTCCCCTGCACCTGTTGTGTCTACTACTTCTGTTGCTAATGTTTCAAATTTTATTGTCTTTATTCCATCGGAAAGCAGGGCACCATCTTTCCCTAAAGTCATGATGACAAGCTTTGCACCGAGCTTTAGAAACTTCTCTACTTGATTTTCAGGTGTATCTTTTCCAAATAGTCTTTCTGCATCATCCTCAGAAGGTTTGATAATGTCCACCTTACTTATAATGGACTTCACATATTCAACCCCGTCCTCATCTTTTTTCCAGATCATTGGGTGATAGTTTGGGTCAAAGCATATTAATATATCATTCTTCCTTGCTTCTTCTATCACTCTTTCAATAGTATGGCGAACCGGAGGCATAGATATCGTCCAACAGGAAAAATGAACGATTTTGGAATTTATAAGAGCCTCTTCAAGCATAGACGTATAAGCGAGGTGGTAGTCTGCTCCTCTATAAAAGATTGGAATAGGTGTAGATTTACTTTTTGATACGACAACCATACTCGTAGGGCTGTCCACCTGCTGAACACAACTTGTATCAATATCAGTTTGCTGCAAATGATTGATTAAGAAATTTCCAAAGCCATCTTCTCCCACTGCTGAAGCGATAAGAGAATGGGCACCCAGTTTTTTTACGTTCATTGCAATATTTGCAGGTGATCCTCCAAAAAATTTTTGATATGTACTGCACTCCAGATTATCACCATAATCCGTAGATATCATATCGATAAGAAGTTCTCCTATCGTGAATACATCATTTCTTTTTTTTGTAAATTCTATCTTATCATTTATGTTAAATTTCCTATTCATAATTGAATTATCCTCTTTCTCATTCAATTTCAGGTTATAACTTCAACTACTACCATATTCTTTTCAATTCGTAAATATCTAGTGCATGAATCGTCGTATCATCGTTATGAGAGGATAGAACTAACCTTTTTCTTTCATCATTCGGGAAAACAAGATATGTAAGGGACTCTTCTCCATCATTAACAAAAACCTCAATAGATGAATGATCTAT
>DAIDKD010000236.1 GCA_027451065.1 Bacillaceae bacterium
TTAAATCAATTTCTCCCTCTTCTGTTTCTGGTCGCTTTGTTAAAATTTTTCGTATTTCTTCTTTTGTTACATCTATACCACCTAGCCGAAAAATCTCCACCATGTCAGTATCCTTAATATCGAGCGCATATCGTAGTCGAATCAATAAATCATTATTTGTCATTCCCATTCTCCTTTTTTGTCTAATAGTCGAAAATCCGAGAACCTCTAAAGATTTCTCGGATTATCTCTTTACATTAACTCTAATTGTACTACACACTCCACATGTGTCGTCTGAGGAAACATATCTACCGGCTGTATCTCAACCGTTCTATATCCCCCATCTTCAAGCACTCTCAAATCTCTTGCCAGTGTAGCTGGGTCACATGATACATAAACGATTTTCTTTGGCTTCATTGCCAAAATTGTATTTAATAATGCCTCGTCACAGCCTTTGCGTGGCGGATCTACACATATAACGTCAGCTTGAATGCCTTCTTTATACCAATTAGGGATGACTTCTTCTGCTTTTCCTACTGCAAATTCTACATTGTTCATCTCGTTTAGCTGGGCATTTCTTTTGGCATCTTCAATTGCCTCGGGAACAATTTCCACTCCGTACACTTTTTTCGCTTTTTGGGCTAAAAATAAAGAAATTGTTCCGATGCCACAGTATGCATCAATTACGGTTTCTTCGCCAGTTAATCCAGCATATTCTAATGCTTGGTCATATAATACTTTCGTCTGTTTAGGATTTACTTGATAGAAAGAACGCGCTGAAATACCAAACTTTACAGACCCAATGGAATCATAAATATATTCATTCCCGTACAGGACCTTTGTTGTTTCACCTAAGATGACATTGGTGCGTCTGTCATTGATATTTTGAATAATTGATGTGATAAACGGATATTTTTCAAGGATTTCTTTTACGATACTTTCTTTATTGGGTAGCTTCGCTGTCCTTGTTACAATCACAAGCATTACCTCGCCGGTTGCATGACCGGAGCGTACCATGAAATGGCGTAAGGTCCCTGTATGCTTTTGTTCATCGTAGGCAGGGATTTTATATTTTTCACAAATTTGCTTTACACCTTGAACGAGATTATCATTGGTTTTGTCCTGAATCAGACAAGAGTCCATCTGAATAATTTTATGGGTACGCTTTTGGTAAAATCCAGTAACTAGTCCGCCTTCACTTTCCCCTACTGGTACCTGTGATTTATTTCGATAAGACCATGGCTCCTCCATTCCCATCACAGGGTGGATAAGTACATCTTCTAATTTTCCAATCCGCTTCATCACATCACGTACTTGCTTTTCTTTTGCTTGAAGCTGTCCTTGGTAGTCTAAATGTTGTAATTGACAACCACCACATTGCTTATAAATAGGGCATGGTGGCTCTTGTCGGTGAGAACTTGTTTTTTTTATGTCTACCAGCCGTCCAAAGCCAATATTTTTATTTACCTTTACGATTTTGATATCCGCTTCTTCTCCTACTAATCCATACGGCACGAAGATTGGATATCCTTCTACTTTTGCTACTCCTAAACCTTCATGTGTTAAATCTTCAAAGGTGACACTGAGTGTTTGGTTTTTTTCTACTGGAGGCTTTCTTTTTACCATTCTGTAACTTCCTTTATATTATTCTTATTCATTGACTCTTCCAACTGGAAGGAACACTTCTAAATGATTGTGTAAATTAATAAATTCTGCTGGAGTTATCCCACCGTATTCTCCATCTAAATTGATGCTCATTTCTTCACTTGCTTTTATTTTTACACGACTCGCCTGTTCATACGAAACCAATGGATGGTTTACATGGGTTCCTGAAACAATCTTTGTTGCCACATTTATCAACTCTGCGATATTACCTTTTTTAATGAGAATTAAGTCGAATAGCCCATCATTGACAGAAGCAATTGGGGCAATTTTCTCAAAGCCACCAACTGAATTTGTATTAGAAATAAAAAACATCATGATTTCACCGCTAAATTCTTTGCCATCATACTCAATATCTACATGAACAGGATGTACAGATGGTAATTTCTCTATTCCTTTTAAAAAATAGGCAAGTTCGCCGAATGCTGTTTTTAGTTTACTATGAGCCTCATAAGAAACTTCCGTAAAGATTCCAGCTGCGGCAATATTAATGAAAAATTTGTCATTTACCTTACCTATATCTATCGGAACTGGGTTCTCTTCTAAAATGACATCTACGGCTTCCAAAATATTTCTACTAATACCCATTGCTCTAGCAAAATCATTGGTTGTTCCCGTTGGAATAATACCTAATTTAGGAGGGTTCTCAACTTGAGAAAGACCTGTCACTACTTCATTGATGGTTCCATCTCCACCTGATGCAATAACCATATCAAAGTTTCGCTTGGCCGCTTCTATAGCTGCATTAGTCGCATCTCCACGCCCTACTGTTGCATGGCAAGATGTTTCGTATCCCGCTTCCTCTAATCTTTGTAGGACTTCCGGTAAATTTCTTTTGAACTGTTCTTTCCCAGAAGTAGGATTATAGATAATTCGTGCTCGCTTCATTGCTATCAACTCACTTTTTCTTAACGTTCAGTATAATATATGCTCATTATACCATTTCCTACCTGCACGACACAATTAGGTCTCAAAAAATTCACTCTGCACTTTTTCATTTTGTGTAGTAAGTAGCTTCCCTGTCAATATAAAAAACCTACTGAAACTCAATAGGTTTTTTATATTTGAATCAAGTAATTATCGCTTTTTGATTTCTTCTAATAGAATTTTATTCACCATTGGCGGGTTTGCTTGTCCTTTTGTTGCTTTCATGATTTGACCAACTAGGAATCCGATGGCGCGGTCTTTTCCGTTTTTGAAGTCTTCAATAGATTGTTCGTTGTTATCCAGTATGTCTGTAACAAATTTACGAAGAACACCTTCGTCAGAAATTTGTACAAGGCCTTTTTCTTTCACAATGACTTCTGGATCTCCACCGTTTTTCACTAATTCTACAAATACTTTCTTAGCAATTTTTGAAGAAATAGTGCCTTTTTCGATTAATTGAATCATTTTTGCAAGACTTTCTGGCTGTAACGCAGTATCTTTTAGTTCTTTTTGTTCTTTGTTCAAGTATGCAGATACTTCACCCATTAACCAGTTGGAAGCTGGCTTCGCATCTGCTCCTTTATCTATGGTTGCTTGGAAGAAATCAGACATTTCTTTCGTTAAGGTTAATACTTTGGCATCGTATGCCGGTAACCCTAATTCTTCTACATAACGTTTCTGACGTGCATCTGGTAATTCTGGAATTGTTGCACGAACACGTTCTTTCCACTCGTCGTCAATGTATAAATCCACCAAATCTGGCTCTGGGAAGTAACGGTAATCGTCTGCTCCTTCTTTGACACGCATCAAAATCGTTGTTTTTGTCGCTTCGTCATAACGGCGTGTTTCTTGACGGATAATTCCGCCTGACAATAATTCTTTGCGCTGACGAACTTCTTCAAATTCTAGACCTTTTTGAACAAAGTTCAGTGAATTTAAGTTTTTCAGCTCTGCTTTCACACCGAATTCTTCCTGTCCCACAGGACGAAGAGAAATGTTGGCATCACAACGGAAAGAACCTTCTTCCATTTTCACGTCTGATACATCAGTGTACTGGATGATAGATTTCAACTTTTCCAAATAAGCATATGCTTCTTCAGGGGTGCGAAGATCCGGCTCTGATACAATCTCAATTAACGGTGTTCCTTGGCGGTTTAAATCTACAACTGAATGCTCACCATGGTGGGTTAATTTCCCCGCATCTTCCTCTAAATGAACACGAGTAATACCAATTCTCTTTGTCTTTCCATCTACTTCAATGTCAATCCAACCATTCTCACCAATTGGTTTATCATATTGAGAGATTTGGTATGCTTTCGGATTATCTGGATAGAAATAATTTTTTCTATCAAATTTCGTATCCGTAGCAATCGTACAGTTTAATGCCATTGCTGCCTTCATTCCAAATTCCACTGCTTCTTTATTTAACACAGGTAATACTCCTGGGTAACCTAGCTCAATCACACTTGTTAATGTGTTCGGTGCTTCACCGAATTTATTAGGTGTTGCCGCAAAAATTTTGGACTTTGTTTTTAATTCAACATGTACTTCTAAGCCAATAATTGTTTCAAAGTTCATTCCGTATCCCTCCTTGTCTAGTTCCAGTGGCTAGCTTCTCGTCATCAAAAGGCTGAAAGTCATCCCCTTGCGGGATAACCTTCCCACCGTAAAGTTAAAAAAGCAACTTTAGGTGTGAAGAACATTTGCTGAGAGAAGCTGATCAAGCCACTTCCACTTTCCTTTTATAGATTTGGTCGTTGTTTATGGTGATCTGTTGCTTGTTCAAAAGCATGTGCCACTCGGTAAACAGTTGCCTCATCAAAGTGCTTTCCAATAATTTGCAAGCCTAATGGTAAGCCCTCTTCTTTGGTAAATCCACAAGGAACAGAGATACCTGGTACTCCTGCTAGGTTCACAGGAATTGTTAAAATATCATTTGCATACATTGTCAACGGGTCTTCAATTTTTTCGCCAATTTTAAATGCGGCTGTTGGTGTTGTCGGTCCAATGACAACATCAAAGTTTTTAAAGATTTTATCAAAATCTTGTCTAATTAACGTACGGACTTTCTGGGCTTTTTCATAGTAATCTTCGTAGCACCCTGCACTTAAAGCGTATGTTCCTAGCATGATACGGCGCTTTACTTCATCGCCAAATCCTTCAGCACGAGAATGTTCATACAACTCCATTAATGTATGGGCATTATCTGTTCGAATGCCATAGCGAACACCATCAAATCGTGCAAGGTTTGATGAAGCTTCAGAAGATGTCAATAAATAGTAGGCAGCTAGTGCATATTTTGAATGAGGCAAAGAAACCTCTTCTACAATTGCACCTAATCCTTTTAACACTTCCAGTGCGGCTAGTGTACTGCGACGCGCCTCTTCGCCAACACCTTCTCCTAAATATTCTTTCGGCACACCAATGCGCAATCCTTTGATATCT
>DAIDKD010000237.1 GCA_027451065.1 Bacillaceae bacterium
TGCATCTGCATGTGCTTATCTGGATGCTTCTTCATTATCACTTCTCCTTTTAAGCCAATCACTTCACAAACTATTATTGCATTCATAAAAAAATAATAGTTTTATTCATATTACCTCTTTTTTGCCTCCAAGACAACTTTTTCTTTGTTGGGATGTGTTATTCTTTGCACATTCTGTTGTTTTTTTATAGAATGATAGATAGATAGCGAATCATCTTTGCATAGGATATCAAGGAGGTAATGAATAATGCCGAAAAATACCCTACAAGCAAGTGCTGATTCTAAACATAAGAGCAACCCGAACGTTTTAAAAGTAAATCAAAGTCATGGCAAAATTCATCGACGTGGATTTAGAGGAAAGTAAGGTTCGTAACGTTTTATTGTTTTCACGAAGTATGATTTGAACGAATGTAAAAATAAGATGTTCCTAAATCATCATGGAGTGATTCGTTATCTATTTATCTCGAAATCAATGAAGTTATCTTCAGAAGAAAAGGGGCGCAATTAGCGTCCCTTTTCTCATTTTATCGGAAAAATGCTGTGTTATAATAAAGTGAAACTTTTTTCAGTAGTGGATTTCTTTCATCCTTACTGAAATTGAGGCGGGTATCTTACTGCCCGTAAATTCAGGATAGAATGAATCTTTTCTATATTAAAAGGAGAAAACTAATAAAAAAGATAGGTGAATTTGATGAAAGAAAAGTATAAAAAACAACATATTCAATTAAGTTATGTAAAAATGCCTAGAAGCAGATTTCATATGAACACAGCGGTTCTTACTGACCAAACCATAGAAGAGAGAAAAAATAAATTACTTGAGAAGATGACAGAAAAAGGCTTAGATATCGTACTCGTCTATGCTGACCGTGAACACGGGGCAAATTTTGAGTATCTAACAGGATTTATTCCAAGATTTGAAGAAGCTTTGATGCTCGTTACACGAGAAGGAGAAGTAAAGCTTTTGTTAGGGAATGAAAACCTGAACAAAGCTCAGTATTCACGAGTAAAAGCTGAAGCTGTTCATGTCCCCCACTTCTCCTTACCTAATCAGCCCATGGAAACGAACAAAAGCTTTAAAGAGATTTTGGATAGTGTTGCTGATTGGAGCGAGAAAACAATTGGTGTCGTAGGATGGAAAGTATTCACCAGCAAATATGAACAAAACAATCAATTATTCGATGTACCATACTATATCGTTGAAGCTTTGAAAGAATTATCTAGTGACAGCTCTAAAGTTATTAGTTGTGGAGAAATATTTATTGGAGAAAATGGTGGGATTCGCACCACCAATAACGCAGATGAGATTCATCATTATGAATACGGGGCAAGCTTATCCTCAGATTGCGTATTAAAAACATTGAACGAAATTGAAATTGGAAAAACAGAAATGGAACTGGCATCTTCCCTTTCTGTCTATGGTCAACCACATAATGTGACAACGATTTGTGCCACTGGGGACCGTTTTACAAAAGCTGTGATTTATCCAAGAAACAATAAAGTACAGCTTGGCGATAAATTTGCTGCTACAGTTGGTTACAAAGGAGGGCTAACAAGCCGAGTTGGATATGTTGTCTCAAGGACCGAGGAACTTCCGGACGAAGTACGTGACTATTTGGATAGAGTTGCTATTCCGTACTATGCAGCAGTAGTAACCTGGCTAGAAAATGTAAAAATTGGGATGACAGGCGAAGAAATGTACAATCTCATCGAGACAGTTCTCCCGAAAGATACATATCATTGGCATCTAAACCCAGGACACCTGATTGCTGATGAAGAATGGATGTCGTCACCAATTTATCCAGGGTCTCACACGACATTAAAAAGTGGCATGCTGTTACAAGTGGATATCATTCCATCAGTGAAAAACTATGGTGGAGCCAGTGCAGAATCAGGAATTGCCCTAGCAGATGAGAAGCTACGTGAAGAAATTGCAGAAGAGTATCCAGAGCTATGGCAACGATTTGAAGAAAGGAGAAAATATATCCAAGAAGAGCTGAATATTGAGTTGCCTCCAGAAGTCCTTCCGTTATCAGATACAGTTGGGTATTTTAGGCCTTATCTGTTAGACAAAGAAAGTGCGTTGGTTGTAGCAAAATAAGATGTAAAGTAGGGGCGGAGTTTGCCCCTGCTTTACATCTTATTTTTATCAATCTGTGTAAGAAATGTTCAAACGCTCCAGTTCATCTATTAGCTTCTGGCGTTCATGTAGAGGTAATCCAACCGTTTCCATCGCCTCAGTAACATTCAGGTTGAATTTTTTGATGATATTAATGGCTGCTTCAACCTTTCCGATTGCTACTCCTTCTTCACCCGAATCTGCACCACTTGACTAATTGGCACATTGGCATCATGAAAGATAGTGAAAGATTTAGAGAAGTGCTGTAAATATTTCGGGTCATGACTTTTTGGTGAAACGATAATCATTTTTCGACCTAGTTCTTTTTCAAATAGATCAAAGACCTTCTCTTTCCGCTCATCGTCCAAGGCGCTATCATATTCGTCCAAAATGATATAACCAGGAGATGCTTCGATTGTTTGTAGTAAAGCAAGGGCAAATAAAAGGGATGACAAGGATTCTTCACCGCCGGATACACCAGTACCTACTTTCCCACCACGACCTTTGGCACTAATGTCTTCCATTCTTCCTTTATGCCCTTTCTTCCGAGCTTTTATATATAAGTAATAGCGCATTTCCCCGTGTTTGTCCGGAGCCATGTCCCAATCCACTTTTCCTTCAAAGTGAAACTGTTCCATATACTGTTCAAACTTCCTATGAACATTGAGGACATTCATGCGAATTGTCGTTTCGATTCGTTCTCTGTGCTCTTCTCTCGCCTCAATTAGTTCGTTGAGAATTTGTTCCGCTTGGCGCACTTCCTCATTGCTTTTATCGAATTCCTCTTTCATTTTGCTGTAATTTTCTGGGGCGAGAGGGTTCACTTTTTCTTGCAAAGCGACTTTAATAGACGCTTCTGCCATGCCTCTATTTGAAATAGCTTTTTGTTCATTCCAGTCAGCGACTTGCGGTTGCCAATTGATTTCTTTTAAAAGTTCAGAGTAGGTCTCGTTCATGTCTTTCAGTGCCCGTTCTGTTCCGACAAGTAACTCTTCCACATTCAGAAAAAGATTTCGAGTTTCCTCTATTCTCGTTCGCAATGATTTTAGATGTAATTGTACACCTTCCAAATCAAGCTCTGCACTATTTAGGGTTCGCTTCCGTCTTTCTACTTCTTGTTCAATAACAGTATAATCATAGTCTAGCTGATCTTTTTTCTGTTGCAGTAGCTTCATTTGCTGATTCAACTCAGAAAGCTGTTTTTCTAGTAGCTTCATTTGTGATATTTTTTCCTGCTCCTTATGAAATTCAGCATAAGCAGCTGCGTATTCTTTTAACAGGGCAAGGTCTCTTTGCATTAACTCTACGTCGGTATGAAGCTGTTGGTCTGTTTTTCGTAAACGGTCTAGCTTGTCGCTATTCTCTTGCTTCTCCCGCTGCTTTTGCGCCAACGTCTCTTGTCGAACTGCCCGTTCACTTTTCTGTTGGAGAATCGCCTCGGCATCTTTTATATCATTTACAATTCCTCGCCACTGGCTTTCTTGTTCCTGGAGATGTTCCATGTCACTGGTTAAAGTGGTCAATAACTGTTCATGCTCTGTAATCCATTTTTCTGTTTCTTCTAAGCGATGGGCGATTGCTTTTTCACTTAAAATATACTCCTGCTTTTCTTGATTTCCTCGGAAACCGCGGCTATCCTGCAATACTTGATTTTTAATAAAGGGCTGTTCTGATGAAAAAAATCGCTTTACCCACCAAAGTGCTTTCATAGCAACAGTAACGAGCGCGTCATCTAAATTTTCCTTTAATTGCAGTTTGTATTCTGGGATAGAAATGACACTTTCTGTCGGAATAAGCTGTGGCAATGGAACATAGTATAAATCATTTGGAGCTGTTATTTCTTTTGCCTCAACGAAAATAGCGTATTTTATCGTGTTCAGCAAATCTTCATAATGAAAATCAGCATCTTCCGTTAGCTCGATTAAATCACGGAGAGGATACGCGGCAATGCCTTCCTCGCGAAAATAGCGGAGTCCTTCTCTTTGCCTTGCACTAACATATTGGTTTAACTGTAGCTGTTCTCTTTGCTCCTTTTTCACTGCTAGATCTCTCTTCAGTTGAACAGCACGGTCTTTCGTCTGCAGCAACAAGTTTTCTGTTTCTTTCCGTTTGCTTTCTACTACAAAACTTGATGTGTATCGATCAATCATATTTTTCGCTTCTGCTAGTTTTGTGTTGTCATCGTCAACTTTTACTTTTAAACTAGCAATTTCATCTGTTAAGACGTTCATAACTTGGCTTGTTTTGGAAATCAATTTTTCTGTTTGTAGCTTGGTTTGTTCCGTTTCTTGAAGAATCTTCGCTTTTTCCAAGCGTGCTTGCTCCACGTCTTCTTCACTATCAAAAGGGATTTTATCAACTTTTTCTTTGATATCCTTCATCTCATCGGAAAGCTTTGTTAAGTGTTGTGAGGTGCCTCGTCGGCTTTCTCCGATTTTTAATATTTCCCCTGCCACTTCATCAATGTCCCTATCCAGATGTTTCAATTGGTTCTCTTCTTTTACAATGGTATCCTTCAGATTGGAAATCTCTATTTCTGCCCTCGTTCCCTCTTCTTGCTTTTGCTCTATTGTTTCTGTCAGCTGTTCCAATTCCAACTTGGTTTCTTCTCGTTTTTCCCTGTAAAAGTTTTCCAATGTTGTTAATGCGGTTCCGTATTCTGATAATCCATCTTTGATTCGCTTTTGCTGGCTTTCGAAGGCATTTTTTTCATTTTCCGCAATGCTTAGGTCAAATTTGTATTGGGTTTGCTTGTTGCGGGCATGTTGACGGGCTTCTGCGGCTGCTCGTTCTGCGTCTTTGATCTCTTCCCACTTTTTTTGCAGGGGCACAATATCTGTCAACTCACTAAAAATCCGAAACCGTTCTTCTGGCCTCATTAC
>DAIDKD010000238.1 GCA_027451065.1 Bacillaceae bacterium
GATGAAGCGGTAATATGTAATATCGGCATTCCCCACACAAAATATGCCAATACAGCTGTCATAACATAACTAAGGGGCATCGCTTTTGTTGCTGGCAAACGGAAAATCACCAAGAAAAACAAAACTGAAATAATCGGCATTGCCGCCGTTATCAATTCTAAAAAATTCAAATTCATCCTCCTTTGCTTATTATTCGGCCTCTCTCCCTAAGATGATAAATAACTCATGATATAGTTTTTCTTTTTTATTCATTCTTATTCTCTCAACAGAACAGCCTGCTGCCAAAAGATATAACATCTCTTGGTAGCAGGCTGCTTCAAATAACCCTCATATTCCGGACTACTGTTCCAAACCTATTGGAGCTTGATTTTCCTGTTTGGATAAAAAGAATATTTTCATCAGTGGCGGAGTAACAATCGTTGTCACAAGGACCACTACAACTAACGCTGCGAACATGTTTTCACTTAGTAGTCCACTTTCTAGCCCAAGACTTGCAATGATTAATGCAACTTCCCCACGTGAAATCATTGCAGAACCGATGCTCCATGAGCTGTTCCACTGAAATCCGGACATTTTGGCCCCAATGGAAGCACCGACAAATTTAGTAGCGATTGCCAGTACACTTAGACCTACAATCAGCCATATATTTTCAGTAATATCGGAGAAATGGGCTGTGACACCAATGGATGCAAAAAAGATTGGTACGAAAATAGAGTATCCTATTACTTCCGTCTTTTTGAATATTTCATGTTTGAAGTTCGTTGTACTAATGGATACACCAGCAATATACGCACCTATAATCCCAGCGACTCCTGTATATTCAGCTAAGTACGCGAATACAAAACAGACAATGAGCCCACCTGAGATAAGTGCCTCATTCACTTTTAAGATAGAAAATGCTCTTAGGAACCAAGGTACCACTTTCCAACCGACGAAAATTGCTCCAGCAAAAAAGATGATTTTCTGCACAATGATAGTTGTTAAATGAATATCTTGACCTACAAAGCTCATTAAAAATGCCAAAGCGACAATTACTACTACATCATCAATAACAGCCGCTCCTAAAACTGTTGTCCCCTCAGGGGTTTTCAACTGATGCATATCTTTCAAGGCTTGAACGGATATACTTACACTTGTAGCTGAAAGAAGTAGCCCTAAAAACCACGACTCCAATGTTGACAGGTTCAACATCATCCCTGCTACATACCCTAAAGCAAGTGGAACGATACTTCCTCCAAGTCCAACAAAAGTAGAAGCCTTGCCGTTTTGCTTCAATTCCTTAATATCAGTTTCCAATCCAGCGATAAACATGAGCAAAATAACACCGATCTCACTAAATTCATGTAACATCTCCGTTTCCTGTATCAGTCCTAACACTGATGGCCCTAACAAAATCCCAACAAGTAACTTTCCCAAAACAGAAGGCTGCCCCAGCTTTACAGCAAAATTCCCCGCCAACTTTGAAGCGATTAATATAAAAGCGATTTGTAATATGAACATAGTACCCTTCTCTCCTTGTTAATACACAGAAGAAGCCTGTACCAAAGGGTATAGTTACCCCTAGGTGACAGGCTCCTCCAGGTATTGCTGATATTATGTTAATTACACTTTACATACTAACCAAAAATCGCGCAATAAATCTGCTCAAGATTCGTAAAATCAATTAGTGAGCGTCTCTTCTTGAATTCGAGTAAGTACTTTACAAATATCATCATGAATAGCATGAGTATTCGGGAGAGATTCTTGTTGCAGATGCGTATTGTTTATGACAAGCATTGGTATGTTGGATAATTTTGCTTCTACCAGTGATGCAAAAGGATAGACAATTAAAGTTGTTCCAAGGACCATCAGCACATCCGCCTCTTTTATTTTTTTCGTTAAAGATTGAAATTTGTTAGAATTCATCCATTCTCCACATTCTTCATACAACACAACATCTGGTTTTATGAGACCTTTTTGGCATTGAGTACACAAATAAAAATCATCTGATATTTTACGTTTTTCCACTAATTGTTCAATCGTATAAGTAGAGCTGCATGAATGATTCATACAAGAGGCAGTTCTAATATCTCCATGAAAAGGAACCACGTTCGAACTTCCTGCCTGTTGATGAAGTCCATCAATATTTTGTGTAATAATGGTTACTGCTTTCCCTGTTTCTTCCCAAGCTGCGAGTATTTTATGAGCAATGTTGGGTTTTGCTTCGGGATGATATAAGGATTCAAATAAAAAATCGTAAAATTCCTTTGGATATTGCTGGAAATATGTATAGGATAAAACATACTCTGGTCTTTCTTGATATACCCCTTCTTTCGAGCGAAAATCGGGAATCCCGCTAGCGACAGATATTCCGCTACCGGTTAACACGACGATTTTCTTAGCTTCTTTGATTGTTTCTACAAAAAAATCTAATTGTGACACCAACTAATCCACCTTTCTTTGTAAGTTATTCAAAATTTTCAGACCTTTCCCACACCATTGTATCATAGATGTTTTTGATAAGCTTCTATTTCGAAATTGTTTTTGAAACAGTAAGCTAAATTTCTTGCTTCCTTTGAGCAAACAATTGTACAATGATAAAAATTATCTCCACATAATGACTTGAGGTGCAAAAAATGATTGGACTAGGAACCATTGTAAATATTTTTGCAATTATCTTCGCTGGCGTGATTGGTCTTTTGATTAAAGGCGGGCTTCCTGAAAGATTTGAAAAAACGATTATGAACGCAATTGGGTTGTCCACTTTTTTCATTGGTATTACTGGTGCTTTGCAAGGAATGATTGTTGTGAACGAAAATGGGAGCGTATCATCTCAACATATTATGCTGATGATTATTAGCTTAGTAATTGGTGCGACCATCGGGGAAGGAATTGACATTGAGAAGCAACTGGAGCGTTTTGGTGAATGGTGTCAACAACGACTAACCCTCACGAAAGGTCAAAATGACAAGTTTGTAGAAGGATTTATGACTAGCTCATTACTATTTTGTGTAGGAGCAATGGCTATCGTAGGTGCTCTTGAAGACGGGTTGAATGCCAACCCCACTATCCTTTATGCAAAATCTCTGATGGATGGGGTCGCCGCTTTGATTCTAACAGCTTCCCTTGGAATTGGTGTTTTATTTTCTGTCATAACAGTTGCCATTTATCAAGGTGGCATAACAATTTTGGCAACATTTATCAAACCGTACTTGAATGATGCTGTGATTACTCAAATGTCATTTGTTGGCTCTATTCTTATTTTTGCCATTGGATTTAATCTTATCTTCGGGAAAAAAATCAAAGTTGGCAATTTATTACCAGCAATTTTTATTCCTATTATCATTCATCTTTTTCAGAACCTCCTACCCTGACAACTTCAAAAAGAAAAAGGACTACGTGAGAACAGAAAATTCACGTAGTCCTTTCCTTTTCGCAAAATGTTAAAACATCGCAAAAAATAACGTAATAAGCGCTGCTCTATATAATAAAGCTGCACCTGCCGCAATGATACCAACTACAATGGCTGTCATCCCTAGCCCTCTTGCACCTTTTGCTGAAGCATATGCTCCAAGAACAATGCCGACGATACCTAATGTTACAGGCATCATAAATAATGCGATAAGTGCTGCACCTACTCCGATAAAACCAGCAATTACTCCTCCACTTGTTGTATCATCGGTATTATCTATACGATTAGGAGCTATTTCAGTAGCATACTCTTCGTCATAGTTATTTTCATTTTCCATGCTTTTACGTTGGTCATCATTCATAATTTGTTACTCCTTTTATAATAGTGTAGTGCTCTCTTTTACTATTTACTAGTTCTTTGCAATTATGCTTCCTAAATTTTTCCTCACACCTCAATGCCATTGATGAAACTTATTTAAAGAAATTATCTTTTTTTGTAAAAAGTCTTCCTTTTTTTATTTCATTTATGCTATAATTTGAAAATATTATATGAAGATTGGGGATTTTTTATGAAGCTCAGAGACTGGGATGTTAATTTAAAAATTAAACTATTTGGGGAAGGGTTTTTAAATATTTCCTTTTGGATGGTATATCCTTTTCTTAGTTTATATTTTTCAGAAAGTTTCGGACGGAATACTGCTGCCTTGCTACTAATGACTTCACAAGGGATAGCTGTTATTGTCGGATTGTTTGGGGGATATTTTTCTGATAAATTCGGACGGAGAAAAATGATGCTGATTTCTGTTGGTGGAGAAGCAGTTGGCTATGGTTTATTCGCTATTTCAACTTTATCTATGTTTTACTCTCCACTATTAGGGTTTGTTGGATTTTCAATCGCAAGTTTGTTTTCCAGCCTTTATTATCCAGCATCACTAGCGATGATTGCTGATGTTATAAGTCCAAAGCACCGTAGCTATGTTTTTTCTGTTTTCTATATGACTTTAAATATTGCTCTTGCTATTGGACCATTTATTGGGTCACTATTCTTTATGAATTATCGTTTTCAACTACTCACATTTGTAACTTTTGTCTGTTTTGCGCTATTTTTTGTATTACTTCGCTTTTCCCACGAAACAGCTCCACAGTGTGTAAAGCGAAAAGAAGCACTTTCTTCGATTTCAGGGAAGCAAGTATTAAAAGAACAAATAAAAAATTATCAAGTAATTTTACATGACAAAGTGTTTATGCTCTATATTATCGGGGGAATCATTTTATCTCAAACGCTTATGCAGTTAGACATATTTATTCCATTGAAAATCCACGATACTGTCGACTACTATACGTTGCTGACGATTGGAAATTTGCAATGGACGCTAGATAGCACTAGCCTATATAGTATCGTATTAGCAATGAATGGTATCATGGTTGCGACACTATCTGTTGCGACTACAAAAATAATGATGAAATTTAAAGCAGGTACATCATTTATGTACTCTGCTGTTTTTTACGGGATCGCCTTTCTCCTGTTTGGACTTTTTTCCAATCCATGGATATACCTTCTCTCCATCATCATATTCAGTCTTGGAGAACTAGCTACT
>DAIDKD010000239.1:0-258 GCA_027451065.1 Bacillaceae bacterium
GTGGAGAATCTGTATCAACTTTCGTTATCTTATTCATCTACTACTCCCTCATATAAGTATTTTTTTGTTCCGTACGAATTTAATTCTACTACATTTGTATCCAGGAAGTTATATTACTACTTAAAAAATGAGATTTTATTATTTTTTTATAAAGTTTCACACAACACGTTTGCTGAAATCCAAGCAACATGTATAAAATAAAATAGCTGTATATTTGAAAAAAAATTGGAGATATACAGCTATTTGTGATGCATATCG
>DAIDKD010000239.1:268-4985 GCA_027451065.1 Bacillaceae bacterium
ACAATATTAATTCATATCATTCGATACAATATATCCATTTCCTTTTAACATTTGGATTAGACCATTAACTGTTTCGTCAATATCTTTATCTTCTTGGATTTGGTTACACCAACGATGTCCCCAAGCTAAATTGTAAGTGTGGTGATTAAACTCACCTGGTTGTAATGCATTAATATGCATTAGTGCAATTTTTGAACGTGTATTGTCTTCTTCTTCTCGTCCTTCAGCTTGCTCCTCAACTTCGATAAATTCTTCAGCAGTTACAGATTGCTTGCACAGTGGACAAATAGGTCTTTGATTCGTATCACTAATTGCTCCAATATCAGAAAGAAGGTCAAAATTAAGTAGGCCATGTTTTCGACAATACTTAATAACATGCTGCTCAGTTTTTTCATAAATCTGTCTAAACTCTTCAAGACTTTTGCTTCTTAATTTAGAATCGAAGCTTCCAGGGGATTCCTCGAAAAGATTGGAAAGATAATCTTTCATTCCTTCAATAGCGAAAATAAGATAGCTTAATTGATATTGTACGTTTTTCATTTCTTCATCAGTACAATAATCGTAATCGAAATTTCCGATTCCAGCTTGCTTTTTCTTTGGACCTACTTTCAGATTATATTCCGATATATAATCTTCTATTTCCTTGGCGGATAGTTTACTTGCATCCCCTGTTTCACAAATCTTCGAGACCTTTCTCGGTTGTGTGTTGTTTACAAAATATGCAACTTCACCGACAAATTCAGGATGGTCTTCTATTTTTTTATTGTCATTTGAGGTGAATATTTCAACCAGTTCAGTCCAATTTTCATTAGGAGGAAAGTTTCTTAAATCGCGAGCCGATTTGTAATAAACAAAAGCGTTCACCCCTAATTTGATATCAATATCGGTTAATGAATTATCTGAGAAATACTCCTCTGGTTTAATTCGAACTATGTAGCCATTCCCATATTCTGACAAAGTGGATGGAGATTGTAAGAACAATTTACGGTACGTTCTTAAACTCATCACAACACGATAATTTCTTGAATTCCTACGTTTATAAATGCCTTTTCCAGTTCGTGCTTCCCTTGTTTTATCAATTTTTTTTGCGATTTCTTTAGAAAAAACTGTTTTATAATTTACTTTCATGTAAAAAATTCCTCGTTTCTTTTTCAATTTTGTGATTTTCATGCCTACAATATCTCTATGTTTTCTTCTTTTGTTCATTTATTTTTTGCTTCAGGACGGGATGTTTTCGGACGTGGATCTTCTTTCACTCCTCCGCCTGCAACTATGAGAATTAATTGTTTTCAAGCTGATAATTTACGAATTCATCTAACGTAGCAAATTGAATGAAGTTATTATTGTTTGACACCCAATATGCATTAGCTGGTAAGTCATCTGCTTCACGTTCGATGAATACGGCATTTTTGGAAGCTGAAAGTTGCTCTTTGTTAGAAACAACTTCACATTCCGCAGAGACGTAATGATTGTTACGAGAACCGCATTTTTTACAGCTCTGTTGTCTTGTTGTAAATCCACCGTTCCCATCAAAGACTCCACCGGTCGAAATAACTTTTTCCCTTATCGCTAGATTTGTATTAGTAATACACTCATCGTTCACGCAAAGCTGTGAAAAACTGTTTTTTGCATCACATTTTGGACATTTCGCGATAGAACTAGCAGTGATTGAACGTCTGAATCCACAAGTAGTACATGTATACACGTGGTAATTCTCAGTTCCGCAGAGGAAGCATTCTCGCAAGCTAGTTGGCCAGGTATCGTGACAGTCAGCGCAAATAAGTTTTTGAATTAGGAATTTATTGTAGTCATCTGATCTGTAAACGTAGTAACCATGTGAAACTAGGTTATAGAAGAATGATTTTGAATTTATTCGTAATTTTGTATCCATTTCTCGTCACTCCATTAGTAAATGTATTTTTCTTTATGTGTTTTGAATAATTCAGGATCAGAAGAGCGGAATTGCTTTTCAACTCGTGAGAAACGTTCCATACGTTGTTCTTCGCTTTCGGATAACACCACATCAAGTTGAGCGATAACAGCATCACGGAGAGCTTCTTTTTCCGAAATTGTCTTTTCGTCATCATTTTTTCTGACATTCGTTCCTAACCAAATGTCTTTGTACGTGTAGAATAATTCTTTCTTCATCTCACGAATACTATTAGCCAGTTCATCAAAGTGTTCTTCGATATAGTCATTTTCAATCAGTTCAAGCCCCTTCTCATTTCGATATGGTTCGAAGCTTGCTTTACTGTAATAGAATTTATTTTCATCGGGTTTGTATTTTAATGAATTCATCTTATTGTTTTCAACACGAAACGATTTTGATGAAAAATGACTTTCTCCATATGAACGATTGTCATAAAAGAATTTTAAGTAGTCGTACATCGGGAGAATAAAGAAGTCGTTAGTAGAGTCGCTATAAAGAAGGAAAACATGCCGTGGATCGTCACGAAAGTCTTTTGGCTTTAAAGTATATCCAAAAGCATTGTCTTTCAGTGCCCGTGTTTTCACTTGAATAAATCGAGTGACTGTTTTTCCGTTAATAACTTTTGTAGCTATCAAATCCATACCGGTGTCTACGAATGGAGTATAAACTTGCCACCCGACATATTCTAAATTTTCAGCTACATAGTCTTCGGATACATTTTTTTTCTGAAATTTATCAAATGCGTCTTCATTGATATCAGGGAAAATTTGGATTGGAAATTTCTTATTACTCATCGCTATTCATCTCTCCTTCGAGTAGTTTGTTTACATTAATACCTTTATTTAATGCCTCGTGAATTAAAGATAAATCTAATCCAGAGTTTACATCATCAATCACATCATTTAAGTCAACGCCTAAGCTTGATAACCAACGTAAAAGTACAGGCGCAGAAACTCCTTTCTGACCGGTTTCAATGTGACTGATAGAAGAAGCTTCTGAATATCCAAGAGCTGTTGCTAGTGAAGCTTGGTTCTTTCCTTTTCTACGTCTCAATTCTGCAAGCTTCGGAACTAGTTGCTTGTATTCGTCCATAATATACCCCTCTCATAAAAATCCGTGGTAAAAATAAGCTCCTAATAATTGCATCCATAAATATTTTAGCACGAGGATTAGAAGCAACCTCTAATTGAATTGTATCAACGAAATAATAAAATGCGAATGCTCTGGCAGAGCTTATGTGGTTAAAAAAAAGAAAGACATAGAAAATGAAATACACTGAACTTCTAGCACGGTTAAATAAACAGTGGCAAGAACAGGGCGATACCTACCAAATTGATGAAACATGTCAGTCGGGTATAACACTATTCTACCCAAAAAAAAAACCATCCTAAACAATGTAACGGGTTCGGTTTTGGAGTACAAAACATAAAAAAACAGCTAAAATAGAACCCTTATTGATTTAAATTTGACATTGCAATTGACACGATAATTAACAAGGAAAATAACACAATAAAGGAGCTTGGATAACCGAGCTCCTTTTGTTATGAATTGTAATGACCTCTTTTTCAACTAACGATACCCGTCAGCTCAAAAACCAAAAAGGAAAAAACAACCAGGCATCATCTACATAAAGCACCATTAGAAATCCAATTAAAATACCTATACTGATAAAAATAATGTTGCTTATTTTATTTTTTATCCAACCAAAAGAATATCCAATAGCTAAAGTTAATGGTATAAAAGTTAATCCAACTGTTATTTGTCCTATCGAAAAACCTGCTAAAAAGCTAAAAGTATAAATTCCAACAGCAGAAATCCAGTAAAGCTGATACTTACCTTTAATAGCTAAAATGGTCGCCACAATCGCTATAACCAAGGCAGAAAATGCAATTACAGAGAAAATTGACACAATATCCCTCCTCATTACCATTATTTTACTATCACTTTCTTACCCATTTTTAAACAAATTTGCTCCGTTAGTTTAAGAACACCGTTTCACAATCTCTTTATTTATCTTAACATAAAATTTCCATTTTCCTTCAAAAAATAGTTCACTTTCTGCGAGTGAACTATCTTAGATATATAATATTTTTTAAAGAAAATTCTTTGTCTGTTATTCCTAATCTTTGAGCAGGGGTTGCAATCATATCTTTGGTTTTATAAGGTTTGCAAAAGTTGTAATAGGTGTGAAGAATAGTTACAGCCATTTGTGCATATTTCGGATTGAAATTTGAATAGATATACGTTTTACCATCTCCACGAGCAGTTGTTAAAGGTCTTTCTAGAATAGATATACTTCTACGAATATGATGAATGAATGTGTTAGTAGCATTATCATTGACATTCAATATCAATCCAGCAATATCCTTTGGTTCTAAAGATGATAGATTTGTTGTACAATCCACAGAACGTAGTCCTCTATCAATCGTTGCAAGAGGATGCAGTATGGGGTTATCGGCATACTCCAAATGGGTTCCAGGTGGCGTTATTACTTCTTTATGAAATGCGTGTGTTTCGAATAACTCAGACATTGGAAGGTACGCTAATTTTCGTAACGACCTTGTTCCATAACCTCGCATCGTCCACCATTCAATTAAATCCACTCGTGCCTGAACAAATTCCTCACGAGCTTGTTTTCTCGTTTTGGTCTTATCAGTTTGACATAGAAAATGATGTGCGTCAGAAAGCAGTATTTCCTTTGAGAAGACACGATTGATAGAAGTCATAAGGGATTGGTCTTCATCGGTTATAAAACGCCATTCTCTCGCCTTTATAAGCTGTTTAATA